>JAIXTI010000237.1 GCA_027484025.1 bacterium | reverse complement strand
GGCGCCGACCCCGACGTTCCGCACGTCGCCATCCTGTCCGGCGCCAACCTCAACTTCGACCGCCTCCGCCACGTCGCCGAACGCGCCGAAATCGGCGAAGCCACCGAAGCCCTGTACGGCGTCAGCATCCCCGAAGAACGCGGCAGCTTCCTCGCCTTCGCCCGCGCGCTGGGCCGCCGCGCCGTCACCGAATTCAACTACCGCTACGCCGGCGAAGCCGGCCAGCCCGCACAGATCTTCGTCGGCATCCGCCTCCGCCAGGGCGAACGCGAACGCCGCGAGATCCTCCACACCCTGCGCACGCAGGGCTACGACGTCGAAGACCTCAGCGACAACGAACTCGCCGGCCTGCACATCCGCCACCTCGTCGGCGGCCGCGTCCAGTCCTTGCGCGAACGCAGCTTCCGCTTCGTCTTCCCCGAACGCCCCGGCGCGCTGGAAGACTTCCTGATCAAGATCGGCGACGCCTACAACATCACCCTGTTCCACTACCGCAACCACGGCGCCGCCTACGGCCGCGTCTTCGCCGCGCTGGACGTCGCGGTCGAGCAGGACGCCGATCTGGACGAGCGACTCGCCGCGCTGGGCTTCGAGTACGCGGAGGAGAGCGGGAATCCGGCGGTCAGAAGGTTTCTGGGGTGAAGGTCGTCCTCAAGGAGATTCGCCGTGCCCTCGATGAATAAGCCCCTGTCCGACGATGAGTTGACGGCATTCGAGTCGACCCGTGATCTGGGTGCAGCCCCGGTCGGCTCGTAGCAGTCGCGCGCTTGGATGACCGAAGAGCCCCCGAAGCTGCCCCCGAATTACGATGGCGGCTGATCGGACCCGGAAGCTGGTCTGCTGGAGATCAGCAAACTCGGTAGCCACGCGCGCGCTCCCAGATGCACTATAGATGCACATATAAGTGCCGGAGCACCGCGTGAGTCAGGTCACCATCTATCTGGACGCGAAGACGGAGGCCCGGATGCGTCAGGCGGCGAGCGCGGCCGGCCTCTCGACCAGTCGCTGGTTGGCGCAGTTGATCCAGGAAAAAACCAGCAACGAATGGCCGCAAGCCATCCGCGAAGCAGCCGGTGCATGGGCCGATTTTCCCGACCTCGAGGAGTTGCGTCGCGAGGCTTCTGACTTCCCGCGGGAATCGCTCTGATGTTCCTGCTCGACACGAACACGCTGATCTACTTCTTCAAGGGTCAGGGTCGGGTGGCGGAACGACTGCTGGCAACCTCGCCGCAGCAGCTCGCGGTGTCGACGATCACGCTCTTCGAACTCGAAACGGGCTTGCGAAAGTCGGGCTCAGAGGCGCGTCGCGCACAGCTCGCTGCTTTCGCGGCTTCTGCACAGGTCTTGCCCTTCGATAGCGACGCGGCGACGGAAGCCGCAGACATCCGGGTGCAGATGGAGCTGGCAGGCACCCCGATCGGACCGCTGGATACTTTGATCGCTGGAACAGCCCGCGCGGCACGGGCCACGCTAGTCTCGCGAAATCTCCGGGAGTTTCAGCGGGTTCCGCAGCTGGCCGTGGAGAACTGGTTCGACTGAGCCCGCTCTTTCGGCCATCGTTGCATGGCGCTGGATCCCCGCCTCCACGGGAATGACCGCCGGGGGCTGGCCCGATGACCCCACCTCGTGCGAGCCTGGCGCAAACCCCCGAGGCAGGGTCGCGATGGACGAGTGGATCGGGCTGCACGAGCGGCTGTGGACGCCGGCGCTGGCGCGTCTGCTGGAGGCGCTGGGCTTGCGGGCGCAGGCGCGCTCGGAGGCGGACCTCGACCCGGAGCAGGCGGCGCCGATGCTGGCGGCGCATCTGGCGCGTGTGTTGCAGCAGCGGCTGGCGTCATTGTCCGAAGCCGAATGGCCCGCGTGGCAGCAAGCGCTGGCGGCACTGAGTCGCAGTCTGACCGAGGCCGGGCCGCTGCTGGCAGGACTGACCGACGACGTGCCGACGCTGCCCTTGCAGCTATTGACCGAGGTGCTGCCGGCGGCGCGGGCGCGGTTGCAGACCGAGGCGACCCCGCGGCCGGATGTGCCGCTGTCGCTGTCGGCGCTGCTGACCGGGTCTCGGCACAGTCCCAGCCTGCTGAGCCAGCTGGAGAAGGAGCTGGCGTCGGCGGATCGGGCGGACTGGCTGGTGGCTTTCATCAAGTTCAGCGGAATCCGGCCGCTGCGCGAGGCGCTGCAGGCTTTCACGCGGATGCCGGCGGCGGATGGTGGGCCGAGGCTGCGGGTGGCGACGACGTCGTACCTCGGTGCCACCGATCCGGCAGCGCTGGCCTTCCTGCTCGATCTGCCGAACACCGAGGTGCGGGTCAGCTACGACACGCACCGGACCCGGCTGCACGCCAAGGCCTATCTGTTCCATCGCCGCACCGGCTTCGGCACCGCCTACGTGGGCTCGGCGAATGTGTCGCGGGTAGCGCTGGATGAGGGGCTGGAGTGGACTGCGCGGGTGAGCGAGCACGAGCTTCCGCACTTGTGGCGACAACTGGTGGCGGGCTTTGCGCTGCACTGGGAGGATCCGGCCGAGTTCGAGCCGCTGACCGTCGCCGAGCTGCCGCGCTTTCGTGCGGCGATCCGCGCCGAGCGCGGCGAGCGGGAGGCCGGCGAGCTGGAGCCGGCGGGCTTTTTCGACCTGAAGCCCTACGCCTTCCAGCTGCAGATCCTCGAAGCGCTGGCCGAGGAGCGCGCGGCGGGGCGCTTCCGGCATCTGGTGGTGGCCGCCACCGGGACCGGCAAGACGCTGTTGGCCGCCTTCGATTACCGCGAGTGCTGCCGCGCGGCCGGTCGGCGGCTGCGCTTGCTGTTCATCGCCCACCGCGAGGAGATCCTGAAGCAGGCGCGACGCAGTTTTGCCGAGGTGCTGCGCGAGCGCGACTTCGGCGAGCTGGTGGTCGGCGGCGCGACGCTGGCGCGGGGCGACCATCTGTTCTGCACGGTGCAGAGCTGGCAGTCCCGTGGTTTCCAGCAGCTGGACCCGGCGCACTTCGAGTACGTGGTGATCGACGAGGCCCACCACGGCAGCGCCGACAGCTACCAGCGGATCCTCGGCCACGTGCAGCCGCGGGTGCTGCTGGGCCTGACAGCCACACCGGAACGGATGGACGGCAGCGACATCCGCGAGGAATTCGGCGGCAGCTACAGCCACGAGCTGCGACTACCCGACGCGGTGGAGGCGCGGCTCCTGGCGCCCTTCCACTACTTCGGCATCGAGGACGCGCCGGGCATCGACCTGTC
>JAIXTI010000167.1 GCA_027484025.1 bacterium | reverse complement strand
CGTGGTGTTTGCGCCGCTCGGTGTCAAGGCCGGATTCCACCCGGACACCCTGTTCCCCAGCGGCCACGAGGACAAGAAAGCCCTGCCACGCCACTACACCCGCGACCCGGAGGTGGTCGGCCTGGAGGGCAGCGCGGAGGATCTGGCCCGGCTCAGCGCGGCGCTGCTCCGTGATGGTGGTCCGTGGACACAAGCCTCGCTCGCCACGCTGACCGAAGCGCAGAATGGCAACGTGCCGCTGGACTTCGGCAATGGCGTCAGCCTCGGACTGTATGTGCGCAGCGAACGCGAGCCCGGCATGGGCCCGACACTGCGTTTCGGTACTGAAGGCGAAGGCTTCCGGGGCGAGGTCCGCCTGTTGCCGGCACATCGCTTCGGCGTGGTGGTGCTCGGCAACTCCGCAGATGCGCGCGGCGAAGTCAACCGCATCGCCGAAGAGATTCTCGCGGCCTTCCTGAGCGACAAACTTGGCCGCGAGATCCGATTCGCTCGCGAGGAACTGCCGCCGACCCTGGCCGTGCCCGCCAACGTCACGCTCGCCGACGCCATGCCGCGCTACGCCACACCGGGTGGTCTGCTCGATACCAGCCGCTTCGAGGGTGGCTTCGACTTCGACGTGCTCGGCCTGAAGTTTCGGGCCTACCAGCGCGACGACGGCTGGTACCAGATCCGGTGGCGTGTCCTCGGCCTGCTGCCGATCGGCGTGGGTCCGATCAATCGCGTGGTGATTGCGCCGGCGCGGTACGCCGGCCGCGACGTGTTGCTGGGCAATGGGTTCGGCACCCCGGTCCTATTGGGGAGCGCGCTGCCCGCAGACACCACTGGCGCCGCGGACGACCTTCCGCTCGGCCGCTACACCCTGCTGAATCCGGATGCCCCGGCGCGCCGACTGAAATTGCGCGAGATCCAGCTATCTCGGGTTGACGGGCAACTGCTGGCGGAATACGAAGTGCCGTCGATCCTCACCGTGACACCGCGAATGCCACTGACGATCCGTGATCGCGACACGCTGGTGTTCGCCGGACTCGGGCCGCTGCTCGGCGAGCGAGTACGTATTGATCGCAGCGGCGAGCGCATTCGGCTGGATTACGCCGGCTACACCTTCGAGCACGACGACTGAAGCCGTCGCAACGCGCGCCTCAGTCCGCGAGCAGCGCGCGATATCGACCGATGGTGGTGCTCAAGCCGTCGTACAGGGCTTCACTGATCAAGGCATGACCGATCGACACCTCCAGCAGGCTGGGCACCGCCTGCTTCAACGCGCGCAGATTCTGCTGATTCAGATCGTGTCCGGCATTGAGGCCGAGCCCGAGCGCGGCCGCGCGGGTCGCCGTACGCCGGAGCGGCGCGAGCGCTGATTCCATCTGGCCTGCCACGCAGGCCTCGGCATACGGACCCGTGTACAGCTCGATGCGTTCGGCACCGATCTGCGCGGCCCACTCCAGCGCTTCGACGTCCGGATCCACAAACAGGCTGACCCGCGCACCCAACGAACGAAACGCATCGACCAAGGGCGCCAGCCGTGCCGCGTCGGCTGCCAGGTCGAAGCCGTGGTCGCTGGTGATCTGGCCATCGGCATCCGGCACCAGCGTGACCTGCGCAGGCCGCACTTGCTCGGCCAAGGCCAACAGCCCCGGGTAGCGCGAATTCGCCGGTGCGAAGGGATTGCCCTCGATGTTCAGTTCCACACCGAGGTCCGCCTCGGCGAGGGCGACCACGTCGTCAGGACGAATGTGCCGGAGATCCGGCCGCGGATGCACGGTGATGCCCTCGGCACCCGCGGCCACCGCGACCCGGGCCGCCGTCAGCACCGCGGGTTCGCGACCGCCGCGGGAGTTGCGCAGCACGGCGATCTTGTTGACATTCACACTGAGACGGGTCGGCATCGCAGGCTCCGGCGGTTCGGACCTCGAGCGTAACCCGGCACAGCCCGACATCCGCAGCCTTCGCCTCCCGCACACCATCGTCAACGGTGTGAGCCAAGACCGAATGCCCATGCGCGCGGCTGGCGACTGGCGGATGCGAACCGCCATTGCGCTTGCTACGCTCACCCGACCAACGGGTAAACACCGGATCGTCGAGGGAGTGATGCAATGGCAATGGGTGGAATGAACGTACGGATCGCGGCCTTCGTCGCCGGCATCCTTCCGGTCGCAGGCGCCTTCGCGGCGGAAGGCGGCAGCATGAAAGACAAGATGGGCTTCATGCACATGTTGTCTGTGCTCGACGTGGTGGGTTGGGGCACGCTGATCACGATGGCCGTGATGGGCGTGGGCAGCCTCTACTACATCATCGTCAACAGCATCCGCAATTCGATGATTCGTTCGCGCGCCGACCGCGTGATCGAGGAATTCTGGAGCCACAGCAACCCGCAGGACGCCATCCGTGCGATGGAAGCTCAGCCGGCCAGCGAGCCCTTCTCGAAGGTCGCGCTGGATTGCGCCAATGCGGCTGCCCATCACTCGAAGAGCGAAGGCAACCGCCTGGTCGAGGCGCTGAACCGCTCGGAGTTCATCGATCGCGCGCTGCGTCAGGGCGTCGGCCGTGAAAGCACCAAGCTGGAGAACGGCCTGACCCTGCTGGCCACCGTCGGATCGACGGCGCCCTTCGTCGGACTGTTCGGCACGGT
>JAIXTI010000207.1 GCA_027484025.1 bacterium | reverse complement strand
AGCCGCCACTCTTTGCCGACCTGTCGGAACAGGTACGCGGCGCCGCCGCGGTTCGAGCCGTCGACTTGCACCCCGCCCAGCTCCTGCGGGCGGCGGACGCCGACCATGGCGTAGCCTTTCCAGATCACCATGGGCGCCACGATGATGTAGCGGAGTTCCGCCTTCGGGTCCTTGCTCCCCACGTCGACGAAGAACTCGTCGCGGGCATGGAGCTGCCCCTCGGGGCCGAAGTAGGCCTTCACGCGGGGGCGCGGGGCGCGGGGGAAATCCATGTCGGCGAAGCCCGGAATCACGAACGTCACCGTGTCCGTCGCCGTCGGTGAGGGCAGACAGCCCGGGCCGGCGGGGTCGGGGACTTCACCCGTGAGCCCCGTGGCGATGGCCTGCCGCGGCTTGGCAGTGCCCGCCATGTCCCAGTTGGGACGGTCGATCCCGGCTTCCCATCCGACCACCACGCGCAACAGGGCGCGGGCATCGGCGGCGGGGAGCGGGCTGCCAGCGCCGCGCCCGACGATGATCTCCTCCATCGCTTCGGCGATGGCCTGCACCGAATCGCGCGCCGCCTGCGTGGTGTCCTTGGGGAAGACGCGCAACGCGCCAGGGGTGCAGCGATCGCCGAGCTCGGCCCAGTCGGCTTTGCGCAGATAACGAGAGCGCAGCGCCGTGAGTCGGCTGAGGGCGGTGCGTTCGTCGTTCGCGAGCAGGCGGGCGACGACGGCGGCGCTATCGACCGGAGCCGAAGACGCGGTCTTTGCGGCGGCACCTGCCGCGGCGGCCCGTGCCGGCGGCACCTTCTTGGGCGACGCCTGTCCCAGCAGGACAGAGGGGCCGAACAGGGTCGTCATCGCACACACACCCGCTACCGCCACCGAACTCCACGCCTTCGTCTTCACGATCGAACCCACCATCACGTTGTGGCTGCCTTTTGCGTTGCCGCCCGCGCGGCCTTGGCCGCCTCCGCGGCGGCCGCAGCTTCTGCGGCTTCCGCCGCCTCGGCGGCGTCGTCGGCCGCATCTTCCGACGTCTCTTCGGCCAACTCTTCAGCTTCTTCCGCCGCCGCCTCGGCGTCGATGGCCCGACGCTCGGCCTGGTAGCGCTCGTACCACTCGCGCGTCACCTGCCCTGCGAGGTCGCGATTCCCCAACCCGAACGACAGCGACAGCGCGAGCGCGACGGCGCCGAAGAGAATCGCGAAGGCCGTCGTGACGATGTCGGTGGCAATGCCGAGCTCCTGCAGCGCCATGAAGACCGCGAGCACGATGACGCCGCCGCGACCAATGCGTGCGAGCCACGGGCCGCCATGCAGTCCGCCCGCCGACGCCATGATGAGCCCACCGACGAAGCCGCCAAGCACGATGCCGAGGATGATGATCACGATCGCCGCGATCACGCTCGGGATGTAGCTCATGAGCTCCGTGAACACGTTCGCGAGCGAATCGAGTCCGATCGCGCTCGCGGCAATCAGGAGCACCGCGAACATCACCACCCAGAAGAGCAGGTTGGCGATGACTTTGGCCGGATTGAGATGCGAGCCCGAGCGCTCGACCGCCTGCAGGACGCCGCCACGCTCGAGGAGCTTGTTGAAGTGCAGCCGGCGCAGCAATCGCCCGGTGCCCTTTTCAACGACCTTCGCCACGAGATAGCCGGCGAAGAGAATGACGAGCGCGCCGAAGAGCGCGGGCACGAATTCCCCGAGCAGCGCGAAGCTCTGCTCGAGGCGCTCGGAGAAGGTGCTCGTCATGGTTGGCGTGGCACCGGATTCCTGCGTGACCGCTGTCGCGAGGAGCAATGAATCGGGGAAAGACTGCGTGGTTTGCTGAAACACAAAGACACTGAGGGAAAAGGCCTCGGGAATCCTAACAGGGCGGACCAGAGGACAAAGCTAGAGACGCGTTCCGCGCCGCACGTCGAAGATCGCACTGCGCCGACAGGAGGGACAGAGCAACCACTCGCGCTGCCGGTGGTAGCCCAGCCCGAACGACCCGCCACCAATGGGCCGGTGCGTCATCCGCACCTGACAGCGCGGACAGTCGGGGACACCGCCTCCCTGCACGACGGCGCGCATCGCCTTCTCCTCGTCAGCCGTAAAACGGGCCGACGCCCCTGCAGGTTTCTCGGGAGGTGTTGCCTCTGCGGCGTCGTCGCTCACGGGGCTACGCCTCGGGCACCAGCTGCACCACAACCTTCCCGAACTGCTCCCCCGACGCGAGACGGGCGTACGCCTGCGGCGCCTGCTCCAACGACCAGACGGAATCGACCGGGGGCTGCAGCGAGCCGTGGCGGAAGAACTCCGTCATCGCGTCGAACTCGGCGTCGTTGCCCATGGTGGAGCCCATGAGCGTCCACTGGTTCCAGAACATGCGGCGCACGTCCACCTGCACGATGGGGCCACTGGTGCCGCCACAGGTCACGAGCCGTCCGCGCCGGCCGAGGGCAATGAGCGACTGCGGCCAGGTGGCTTCGCCCACGCTGTCGATGACAACGTCTACGCCGCGCTTGTTGGTCAAGGCGCGAATGGCTTTGCCGAGCTCCGGCTCACGGTGGTCGAGACGATGGTCGGCGCCCAGCAGCATCGCCTTTTCGAGCTTGTCCGGGCTCCCCGACGTGACCCACGCGGTCGCGCCGATATGCTTGCAGATCTGGAGTGCCGCGAGCGCGACGCCGCCGCCGATTCCCCAGATGAGCACGTTCTCGCCGGCCCGGACCCGGGCGCGGGTGACGATCATGCGCCAGGCCGTCAGCGTGGCCAGCGGAAAGGCCGCGGCGACGTCCCACGGGAGCCAGTCGGGGATCGTCCGCACGTTGGCTTCGGGTACGACCACGAAGTCGGCGATCGTGCCCGGGTAGTGCTCCCCCAGCACGCCGTAGGTGAGGCAGAGCGGCTGGTCGCCGTCGCGGCAGTATTCGCACCGGCACTGCCGGTCGACCACGCCCGGGTTGATGATGACGCGGTCGCCGACCTTCACGGAGGTCACGGCAGACCCGACCGATTCCACGATGCCGGCGCCGTCGGAGCCGAGGGCCCAGCCGGGTTTGACCTTGGAGCCGGGAATGCCCTGCAGCACCCACAGATCGAGGCGGTTGAGGGCGGCGGCGTGGATACGAACGCGGACGCCGTCGGTGGCGTGCACCGAGGGCTTGGGCACGTCATCGCGTACGAACAGCTGCTCGGGGCCGCCATGCGCGGTGAAGGTGAGCGCCCGCATGGTGTGAAAGAGGCTCATGCGGCGAATCTAACCCTGCCGTCCATTCTCCCCGTACCGTCGCCTATATTCCAAGTTCGCTCCCTCTTCACCGATCCACCTCACGGCTCCGCTCCATGTCGTCCATCAAAGTCCCCCCGCTCGGCGAATCGATCGTCGAGGCGACCGTTTCGCGCTGGCTCAAGAACGAAGGCGATGCCGTGGCCGTTGGCGACGGGCTCGTCGAGCTCGAGACGGACAAGATCACGGTCGAAGTCCCCGCGCTCGAAGCCGGTGTGCTGACGTCGCGCGCCAAGGGCGAAGGCGATGTCGTGGCGGTGGGCGATGTGCTGGGTGAGCTGGCGGCAGGTGCCGCGGGGGCGACGGCAAGTGCACCAGCCGCGGCGGCTCCTGCTGCGGCCGCACCGGTTGCCGCAGCGCCGGCCGCGACGGCCGACGCCAAGGTGTCACCGGCTGCCGCGCGACTGGCCACGGAAACCGGGATCAACCCGGCCGACGTCGCCGGTACGGGACGCGGCGGTGTGGTGAGCAAGGCCGATGTCATGGGCGCCGCGGCGGCGCCCGCCAAGGCTCCCGCCGCACCGGCTCCTGCCGCTCCGGCGGCCGCCGCGTCTGCCCCGGCGGCGAGCGGTCAGCGCGAAACGCGCGAGAAGATGACGACGCGTCGCAAGCGCATCGCGGAGAACCTGCTGCAGTCGCAGCACGCCACGGCGCACCTCACGACGTTCAACGAAGTCGACATGACGGCGATCACGGCTCTCCGTGAGCGCCTCAAGGATCGCGTCGAGAAGGAACAAGGCGTCAAGCTGTCGTTCATGCCCTTCTTCGCGAAGGCCGCGGCGCTGGCGCTCAAGGCCTACCCGGTGGTCAACTCGCAGATCGACGGCGACACGATCATCTACAAGCACTACGTGAACATGGGCATCGCCGTGGCCAGCGACGCCGGCCTCGTAGTGCCGAACGTGAAGGATTGCGACCGCAAGAGCATCGTGGAGATCGGCAAGGACATCGGGGCGGTGGCCAAGCGCGCGCGCGACGGCAAGCTGTCCATGGATGATCTCACGGGCGGCACGTTCACGATCACGAACGGCGGCGTCTTCGGCTCGCTCATCTCCACGCCGATCATCAACTATCCGCAGGTCGCGATCATCGGCCTGCACAAGACGCAGGATCGTCCGGTCGCGATCAACGGCAAGGTCGAAGTGCGCCCCATGATGTATGTGGCGCTCAGCTACGATCACCGCATCATCGACGGGCAGCAGGCCGTGCTCTTCCTCGTGCGCTTCAAGGAGCTCATGGAAGATCCGGGCGCGATGCTGGTGTACTGAGCGGGGTTTGCCCCGAAACGCGAAACCCGAACTCATGACCCGGAACTGATCAGTTCCGGGTGGTGGGTTCGGGTTTTGAGTTTTGGAGTTCAGCACCCCCAGATGCACCACGACGCCCCTAAGCGTTTCCGCCGGGACGTCGGGCTTCGTTGACTAACGTTTTCAACGCGAAGGTTGGGGCCGCAGCCAACGATAGGATTGGTAACAGCGAGATTCGTGCCGTCAAGTGTAGGACGCGTAACGAGAGCCCGGGTAACAGGAAAACCGCGCGACTCAAGTTCCGCCAATTCGCTCTTCAACGGTTACCCTCATCGCTGCACCTGCGACACCACTGCCCCCCCATTAATTTCCGCCCCATGACCTCCCCCAATATCCAGACCGCCGACGTGGTGGTCCTCGGCGGTGGCCCCGGCGGCTACGTCGCCTCCATCCGCGCTGCGCAGCTTGGCCTCACGGTTACCTGCGTCGAAGCCGACAAGACCCTCGGCGGCACCTGCGTGAGCGTGGGGTGCATCCCCTCCAAGGCGCTGCTGCACAGCTCCGAGCATTACGAGTGGCTTCGGCTGCACGCGGCCGAACATGGCATCAAACTCGATGGCGCCTCCATCGACCTGCCGGCCATGATGGCGCGCAAGACGGATGTTGTCGCGCAGAACACCAAGGGCATCGAGTTCCTCTTCAAGAAGAACAAGGTCACCTGGGCCAAGGGCTTCGGTACGCTCAAGGCGGGGAACGTCGTCGAGGTGCAGGGCACCGACGGCACCGTGACCGCATGGCAGGGGAAGTCGGTCATTCTCGCGACGGGCTCGGTCCCGGTGCAGCTGCCCTTCCTCAAGTTCGACGAGCAGCGCGTGCTTTCGAACGTCGGCGCGCTGCAGATCCCCGAGGTGCCCAAGCATCTCATCGTGGTGGGCGGCGGCGTGATCGGGCTCGAGCTGGGCTCGGTGTGGCGTCGCCTCGGGGCCAAGGTGACCGTGGTGGAGTATGCGCCCACCATTCTCCCCGGCAACGATGACGACATCGTGAAGGAAGCCGATCGCACCTTCCGGAAGCAGGGGCTCGAGATTCACACCGGCACCAAGGTGACCGGCGCCGACGTGCGCGCCGACGGCGTCACGATTCACGTGGAGAAGGACGGCGCCGCATCGAGCATCGAGGGCGATTACGTGCTCGTGTCCGTGGGGCGCAAGCCGTCACTCGCGGGCGTCGACGCTGCGGCGCTCGGCCTCGCGATGGGTCAGCGTGGCGAAGTGCTGGTGGATAACCAGATGCGCACCAACCTTCCCGGCGTGTATGCCATTGGCGACCTGGTGGGGGGCAAGCTGCTCGCGCACAAGGCGGAAGAAGAAGGCACCATTGCCGCCGAGGTGATTGCCGGCAAGCCGGTGCACATGCACTACCGCACCATGCCCGGCGTCGTGTACACGTGGCCCGAGATCGCCACCGTCGGGCTCACGGAGCAGGAAGTGAAAGCGAGCGGACGCGCGTACCGCGTGGGCAAGTTCCCGTTCAGTGCCAACGGTCGCGCGCGCACGATGGGGGAAACGTCGGGCTTCGTGAAGTTCGTGGTGGACAAGGACACCGACGAAATTCTTGGGTGCCACATGATCGGGCCCAACGTGGCCGACAACCTTGCGCAGGTCGTGCTCGCGATGGAGTATCGCGGCAGCGCCGAAGACATCGCGATCACGGTGCACTCGCACCCGACGCTGAGCGAAACGGTGAAGGAAGCGGCGCTGAGTGCGCTGGGTCGCGCGATCCACATGTAAACCGTAAACGAAAACGCCGCCGGATTACTCCGGCGGCGTTTTTCGTTGCATCACGAGCGATCGCTCAATCCGCGAGCGGCGCCTGCTTGATGGCCGAGGGTTCCTTCACCGGAATGGCCGCCATGATGTTGGCCATGAGGTGAGCGGGGGCCTTGGCGTGGCGCATCGGCTCCACGTCGGTGCCGACGCGCATCCAGAATTCCACAGCGGTGTTGTTTTCCTGACGGGCAACGGCTTCCGTTGCGTCGCCGTCGAGCCACATCTGAATCACGTCAGCCGTCGTCGCGTCGGCCGCGGAAACACCCGGGAGGGGCACTTCGCGGTCCGCCATGGGGCGCTCGGCAGACACCGCGGCGTCGCGAGAGTCGCGAGCCTTCGGATTCAGATTGTCGTGCGATTCGTGTCGGTCGAGCATCACGCGTATTTCTCCTCGAGCAGGGCCTGAAGAGCTTCGCGTGCCCGATGCACGCGCATCTTCAGTGCGCCAACAGTGGTACCCAGGAGGTCCGCCATTTCTTCGTAGGAACGACCTTCAACATGTTTCATGATGAAGGCCTCCCGGAGGGATGGCGCCAGCTGCGAGAGTGCGGAATCGAGGTCCTGCCGCAGTTCCGTGCGGTCGAGGTCCTCATCGGGGCTCGCGAAGCCAGAGGGCTGATCGTCTTCGTCGTAGCTCAGGTGCGTGCGCCGAATGTTCTTCAGCCAGTCCTTGCACCCGTTTGCAACGATCCGGAAGAGCCAGGCATCGAATCGACCGCGGACTTCACCGAGATGGTGATAGGCCTTGATGAACGATGTCTGCAGAATGTCTTCGGCGACGTCGGGACTACCCGTCATGCCGAGCGCATGCCGATACAGCGGATCACTGTAGCGGCCGATCAGCAACGCGAACGAATCACGGTCTCCCGCAAGGACGCGGGAGATGACGTCTTGATCGTTATCGACGTCGTTTGGTGGGATTTCGGATTCCGTCATAGTCACGGCGTTAGGATAACGCCGATCTGACGGGCCTGACAGCCCTCCAGCACAACCTCGACCAGGAACTTGCGTTCCGCCGATCCCAACGCCTGCTGAACTTCTTGCCGGAAAGACGACGAGGCAACGTTGAGGTCACAGCGATATCACAGATTTTGTGCGGCGAGTCACGCGGGATTCTCGAATGAACGCCACCGTTTTTCCCGCACCGTAACGCTGTGCTCGCCACATTGCGGCGGCTCGTACCGAATGGTGCCGGCCCACAGCGGTGGCAAGCCCATCCGTGCCGCGTCGGTAACGCTGAGCTGCGCGCTTTCCAGCGCGCCATCGACCGCCTCTTTCACGGTTTTCACGACACCGCATGGAATGCCGGCGGCGTTGAGCGCGTCGAGCCACTGGTTGGCGGGCCCGGTGGCCAACTGCGCGGCGATCGCGGCCACGGTGCGTTCGCGGTGGGCGAGTCGGCCGGCGTTGGTGTGGAGCGCCGGGTCGGCGGCGAGCGCCGGTAGCCCGATGGCGTGCATGGCGGGGGGCCATTGGCTGTCGGCTCCCACCGCGATGACGATGGGGCGGTCGGCCGTTTTGAACAGCTGATACGGCACGAGGTTGGCGTGCGCATTGCCCCATCGGGAGGCCTCTCGGCCGCTCACGAGGCTGTTCTGAACGACATTGACCAGTGCGGCCAGTGCGCTGGTATGGAGCGAGACGTGGACGCGCCGGGACTGGACCGGGAGGCCCGCGTCCCCTGCCCGCTCGCGGGCCGTGAGCGCGGCCAGAATGCCGATGGTGGCGTCTTTCCCGGTGGTGACGTCGACCATGGCGACGCCGACCTTCATGGGATCGCCGAGGGGGTCGCCGGTGATCGCCATCCACCCCGCTTCGGCCTGTACGACAAAATCGTAGCCCGGGCGCTGGCTGTCCGGTCCGAACCCGGAGATGGAGCACCAGATGAGCTGCGGATTATGCGCCAGTAACGCATCACTATCGATGCCGTTTCGAGCGAGTGCTCCCGGGAGGAAGTTCTCGATCACGACATCGGCCTCGCCGATCAAGTCGAGGAGCAGGGCGCGATCGGTCGGATCGGTGAAGTTGGCGGCGAGCGACAGCTTGTTGCGGTTGGCGCTGAGGAAGTAGGCAGATTGACCGTTTTGGTGAAACGGGGGGCCCCAGCCGCGGGTATCGTCGCCGGTTTTTGGGCGTTCGACCTTGATGACGGAGGCGCCGAGATCGCCGAGCATCATGGAACAGAGCGGTCCGGCAAGCACGCGGGAGAGATCGAGGACCTTCACGCCGGAAAGTGGGAGTGCCGCCATGATGACCTGTTACTGGTTTATTGGAGACAACAGTTTATGGCGATTCGGGCCGCCAGCAGGCGCGTTTGCGCGGTGTTCGAGCTTTTGCGCGCCACCCCCCGCCCCGCAATTATATGAGCGTATCGCTCACAAAGCACGTCCTACGCCTTGCATAGATCACTGAAAATCATATAGTTACCCGCGATCCGGTGGACGCGGACCACTCGGCGGAACCAGCAACACCTCCTCCGAATTCCGTGAAGCGACCACCTCGACCCCCATGTATGGCGGAAGGAGTGCGCTCCACCTATGGCCGATTTGCCCCAGGCTGACGACGAAACCCTCGCGGAAGGCGACGCGCCGGCATCTGCTCCAGCGCCGCGCCGCGGCCCCGGACACCGTGCCGCCGACGCCCGCGACACCGCCGCCGAGATGGCGCAGCGGGCGCACGAGATCAGCCTCGAAGCGGGGAGCCGGATGGCCGGCGCCATGCGCGACGTGGTCGGAGCCGCCGCTGGACTGAGCAGCTTCGTCATCGAAAGCGCGCGCGATCTCATCAACTACATGGTGCGTCGCGGCCAGATGAACCAGGACGAGGCCGACACGCTGATCGCCCAGGCCGAAGCCGCGTACATCGCCAAGCACGGCTCGCTACCCACGCCGCAGCCCAAGGCCGCGCCGCCCAAGCCGGTACCGCTGGGCCAGATGCCAAAGGCGGTTCAGGCGCCGGCCGCCGCCGCGGAAGCCGCGCTCGAGGCCCGTGCGGCCATGCGCATCGAACCGCAGAAGCCGTCGGACAAGGTGACGTTCGCTCCGCTTCCGCCCAAGCCGGCGCCGAAGCCGAAGGTTGAACCGAAGGTCGAGGCGAAGCCGGAACCCAAGGTCGAGGCCAAGCCAGCCGCCAAGGCGGCGCCGGCCAAGAAGGAAGCCGCTCCGGTCGCGAAGGCTCCGGCCAAGGCGGCTGCTCCGGCACCGGCGAAGGCGCCCGCCAAGGCTGCGCCGGCTCCGGCCGCCAAGCCCGCTGCCAAGGCGGCCCCCGCGGCAAAGGCGCCGGCAAAGCCGGCCGCCAAGGCCCCCGCAAAGGCGCCGGCCAAGGCACCTGCGAAGGCCCCGGCAAAGGCTCCGGCCAAAAAGGCGCCCGCCAAGAAGAAGTAAGCCGACGTGATCGTCGCGTCGGCGCCAACCCGCCTCGACTTCGGCGGAGGGTGGACAGATGTCCCTCCCTTCCCCGAAGAGCGAGGCGGGTTTGTTTGTAACCTGGCCATCGAACGACGGGCGACGGTACAGCTCGAGCTCACCCCCGACGAATCCTCGGTTGGCGACACGCCCGACCCGCTCGTGGTCGCCGCACTCCGTCGGGCCGGCATTACGGGCGCCCGCGTCGTCGTCTCCAGCGACTTCCCGATGGGCGCGGGACTTGGCGGTTCATCGGCGGTCGGCGTCGCGCTGCAGGCGGCGCTGGCGGCAGCGGCGCAGCAGCCATGCACCCCACATGAACTCGCCGAGCGGAGCCGCGCCACCGAAGTCGACGAACTCGGCGTGGCGGGCGGCTTTCAGGACCACTTTGCCGCGGCCTACGGCGGCGCGCTCGCCCTCACGCTCACGCAGCGCCGGACCGCGACGCCCATTGCGCTGACGCCAGCCGCTATCGCGGCGCTCGAAGCGCGCCTCACGGTCATCTATACCGGCGAATCACGCATCTCCGCGCAGACCATCACCGCCGTGCTCGACGCCTATCGCGATCGCGTGCCGCGCGTCGTGCACGCCCTCGATCGTATGGGGCAACTGGCCCGCAGCATGGCCGAGTCGCTGCACGCGGGAAATGTGTCGGAGCTGGCCGAGCTCGTGGATGAGCATTGGGTGCACCAGCGGTCGCTGCACCCCGGCATCAGCACCTCGCGCATCGACGCCATCGAAGCGGCGGTGCGTGCGGCGGGCGCCACCGGATTCAAGGCGCTCGGAGCCAGCGGTGGCGGGTGTGTGTTGGCGATCAGTCCGGTGTCCCGTCAAGCGGCGGTCGCTCTCGCCGCCGGTGCACTCGGCGAGGTGCTGCCGTGGCGCATTGCGCGTGATGGGGTCCTCGTACGGACGGTCACGGCTCGCTAGACTGCCTGTGTGACTTCTACGTTCCCGTTTGATCCCGTCGCGCTGACCGAAGCGCTTGTCGCTATCGACTCGCGCAACCCGAGCCTCGTGCCGGGGGCGCCCGCGGAGCGTGCGTGCGCGGAGTTTCTGGCGTCGGTGCTCGAGGGATGGGGATTCTCGACACAGCTCGTCGATGTCGAGCCCAATCGCAGCAATGTCGTGGCGCGCATTGGCCCGATGGGCGTGTCGCCGCTGGTGCTCAACGGGCATCTCGATGTCGTGGGGGTCGACGGCATGACGCACGAGCCGTTCACGCCACTTACGCGCGATGGCAACCTGTACGCGCGCGGCGCCACCGACATGAAGGCGGGGATCGCGGCCATGTGCGTGGCGGCGGCGCGTGCGGCGGCGAGCGGTGCACTGCAGCGCGAAGTGATCATTGCGGCGGTGTGCGACGAAGAGTTTGCCAGCATTGGCACCAAGGCGCTGCTCGCCGACGGGCTTTCGGCGGTCGGCGCCATCATTACCGAACCCACGCGACTGGCGGTGGTGCCGGCGCACAAGGGCTTTGCGTGGCTCGAAGTGCTGGTACAAGGACGTGCCGCGCATGGCAGTCGGTACGATGTCGGCATCGATGCCAACCGAATGGCCGCGCGATTCCTCACGGCCCTCGACGCGTTCGAGCAGCGCGTGCTGGCCACGCGTACCCACCCGTTGCTGGGACGCGCGAGTGTGCACGCGCCGCTCGTGCAGGGCGGCACGGGATGGTCGACGTACGCCGATCAATCACTCGTGCGACTCGAACGGCGGACGTTGCCGGGCGAAAGCGCCGCGATGGTGGCCGCGGAAATTCAGTCGATCATCGACGTGCTTGCCGCACAGGACGCGCAGTTCAGCGCCATCTGTACCATGGGCGGTGCACAACCGCCGCTCGATCTCGACGAGGGGCACCCGCTCGTGCTCGCGTTGCGTGACGCGTGCCTCACGCACGGCGTTGCCGGCGATGTCGAAGGTCTGTTCTGCTGGACCGATGCCGCGCTCTTTGCCGCCGCCGGCATTCCTGCGCTCTGCTTTGGCCCCGGCGACATTGCCCGCGCACACTCGGCCACTGAATGGGTGGAAGTAGCACAGATTACGCAGGCAGCAGATATCCTCGAATCGCTGCTCCTGACGTTTCCTCTTGGCACCACCTGATGCAACCGACCACCGCCCAGTACGATCTCCTCGAACGGGCCATCATCGATGGCGCGCGCATTACGGTCATGCGTCGCGGCTCCGAATACGCCGTCATTCCCGAGCGCCTGCGAGTGGAGAGCGGCCGGGAGGTCATCGTGGCGCGCCACCCGAGCACGGGGGCCCGACTGGAGCTCGTCATCGACGAAATCGACTCGATCGAGGCCGTGCGGTGAGTGCGCGCTACCCGCTCGTGGCCGTGTACGCCGACGAGTCCTGCCTCGGCAACGGCAAGAGTGGGGCAACGCCGGGGGGGCTCGGCGCGCTGATCGAGTTCCGCAAGCCCGACGGCGCGTTGTCGCGCTTCGATTTGTGGGCGTCGGAGCCGGACACCACGAATAACCGCATGGCGCTGCGATCGGTGATCGACAGCTACAAGGCGATGTCGCGCAAAGGGAACCGGCTCTCCGTGCAGTTCACCACCGATTCGCGCTACATCGTCGATGGCATGACGAGCTGGGTGAAGGGGTGGATGGCCCGCGGCTGGCGCCGCAAAGACGGCGCGGTCGAGAACGTCGAGCTGTGGCAGGAGGCCGTGGACGCCATCGTGCTGCACGAGACGCAATGGTGCTGGGTGAAGGGGCACGCGGGGCACCCGCAGAACGAGTACGCCAACCACCTCGCGACGCGCGCGGCCGCCGTGCAGGACAGCTCCGAGGGCCTCGTTCCCTCGGCGTTCGAGGAGTGGATGGCGGCGCAGGGGCCCAAGACTCGCTCGCAACCGCTCTCACCGTTTCCCGTGGCGGAACGGTTTGTGCCAGCTGCGCCGTTACCGTCGACTTCGGCGGTGCGTCTTTGAGGTGATTCGTTCTCCGGCGCCAGCGCCGGGACTCACCTTGGGACGCCCATGTTCAAGTTCATCTTCGTGCTCGCCGTCGGCGTGGCCATCGGCTATGGCTACGGCTGGAAGGACGCACAAAAAAACGTGAAGAACGTGGCCGAGCGCGTCGTTGAGCGCATCGGCGGGGAAACACGTGAGCGCATGGGGAACGACGTCGATACGCGTTACCAGGCCGGCGATTCACGGTGAGCGTTGTTGCTCGCTCCCTTGATGATCTCGATCGCCTCGCATTCCGGCTGTCGCGAACCATCCGCACCCAGTACCCCCAGCTGCTGACGCAGGGCTTCACGCTCAGCGATCTCGAGGAGCGGCTGCTGCCGTTCCGCGATGTGCGGCGCGAGATGGCGAACAGTGGCACCGACGCCTTCGAAACCGCCCTGCTGCGCCTGGTGGCCGGCGACCGCGGATACCTGCTGACCGACCCGGAGCTGCAGGCCGCGTGTCGGCAGGCGCTGGCCTTTCCCTCTCCAACGCTGGCGATGGTAAGGTCGTGGGCGAGCAGCACGCTCCAGCTCACCAAGGCGGGCAACCCGTCGGCGAGTGGCGCCGCCGCCGTCGTACCCGAGCCGCGTCTGGTAGACGAGCACGATCTTTTCCCGGCGCCCTCGCAGGGTTCGCCCGCGGCGCCGAGCCCGTCGGCCGCACCGGCCAAGCGCACCCACAGCTGCTGCCGCTACTGCGACAACAAGCTTCCCGAAGGGCGGAAGGTGACCTTCTGCCCGCACTGCGGCCTCGATCTGACCAAGCGGCAATGCCCGGCGTGCAGCACGGAGCTCGAGGCGGACTGGAAGTTCTGCGTGACCTGCGGGCGGAACGGGTAAGCAGCGTCCCCTGCGCTCCTGCCATCTGCGTGGCTGCGGTCTGCGATTCTCGGCGCGATGCCGCGGGATCGCGCCGAGACGGCGGACGGCAGGGTTCTAGACAGCAGGGGCGGGGGAACGGCTGTTTTTGCCCGCTTGAATCCCATACCCGTCCCTGTGTGTATTGAAGGGATGGTATTCCGTCTTGTTTTGGTTCTTGGCGCGGGGCTGGTGTCGGGGTGTGCGGCGGGCTCGACGCAAACGGCGGCCGCGCCTGCTACGGCGGCGGCCCCGGTGGGGTTGGAGTCGCCTGCGGCGCAGCCGGCGTTGCGCTGGCCCGTGCGCACCGTCCCGCATGTCGATCTCTGGCTGCATTCGTTCGCGATGCTGAGCGACGATTCGTCGGCGGTGCCGCTGTATCGTCGCGGCTATCGCGACTCGATCACCGTGATCAAGAATCAGCGGAATCTGCTGACGGCGCTCGATGGCAATCGTGAAACGCTCATGAAGGGACTGCGGCGCAACGGCTATCTCGGCGCGCAGTTTCTGCCGTTTGGCTTTGCGAACTGGGAAGAGCTGCGCGCGAGCGCCGAGCAGTTCCTGCAGTTGGCGGGCGACGTGCGCCGTGCCCCCACACGTGAAGCGGCGATGCGCATGCAGCAGTTCGCATCGGTGTTCGGCTCGGCGACCGACCGTGAATGGCTGCGGCTGTTCCTGACGGGTGTACAGGACGAAGGCACGCGTTTCTTTCTGCCGGAGCATCAGCGCCAACTGCGTGAACGTGCGGCGACCATTACGGCGGTCGACAGTCTGTGGCAGAAGGTGTATCGCGACAAGTTCGAGCGGTTTCTGAACAACACCTCGCAGCGCCAAGGCGACATGGTGTTGTCGCTGCCCATTGGCGGCGAAGGCCGGACGGGGCCGGGATACACGGGACGCCCGATGGTGGCGGTCACGTATCCGGCGCGTCCGGCCGACGCGGTGCAAGTGCTGCTGGTATTCGCGCACGAAGCGACGGGCGCGCTGGTGGGTCCGGTGGTGAGCGACAACACGACGCCGGCCGAGCAGCGGAGTGGCGTGGCGGACAAGTATGTGTCGAGTGCGCAGGTGCAGGCGGGAGCTATGCTGCTCGCCAAACTTGCGCCGGAATTGCTCGCGCCGTATCAGCGCTACTATCTCGCGCAGTCGGGCCAGCGCGTCGAGGGCGCCCTCGCGGCGTCGTTCGAGCGCAGCTTTTCGCTGCCGGGCATCATTCGCGATGCGCTATCGCGGCAAATCGATATCGTCCTGAGCGGAATATGAGCGATCTCCCCCGTACGGCGCTCGAACGTGTGTTGGCGCGCGCGTCCGAGTTGCAGAACACGAGCACCAGCGAACCCGGCGAAAGCATCAGCGAAGCACGACTGGTGGAGATTGCCAAGGAAGTGGGTCTCGACGTGCAGCATGTGCGTCAGGCCATCGCCGAGGAGCGCGCGCAGATTTCGCTGACACCGGAGGAGACGGGCGGCGCGCTATCGTCGCTGGGCCCGTCGGTGGTGAGTGCCCAGCGTACCATGCAGGGCACGCCGGAGCAGTTGCTGCGCAACCTCGAAGCGTTTTTGCCGCGCAACGAATTCATGGTGGCGGTGCGTCGCACGCCGGAGCGCATGGTATGGGAGCCGCGCCGTGATCCACTCGGGAATTTCTTTCGTTCACTTGGCTCGGGCGGCCGTCGCTTCGATTTGGTGCGGCTCGATCAGCTGGTGATCACCGCGACCAAAATCGACGACACGCGGTCGGTGCTGCGCTTCGACGCGGTCGTGCACGGCGCGCGCAAGTCGGTCCGCAACGCGACGCTCGGGACGGCCGCCGGCATGCTGTTGATCATGCTCATTGCGGCCGTCCCACTGGTGTTTCTGTCGCTCGCGGTGCCGCAAGTGGCGACGGTGGCGTTGGCGCTCATGGCATCACTCTCGGCGGGCGTCACGTGGTTTTCGTGGCGCGCGCTGTCGAAGCAATTCCGCGGTATGGTGGGGCGTGTGCAGCAGCGTCTCGAGTATCTGCTGGACGAGGCGCAGCAGGGACGGCTGGAAGCGGCGCCGAGTCTGCTGGACCGGATGCTGAAGGGGCCGGGTTCGCCTTAACCGGCGAACGCGAGCTCGAAGCTCCGGCGCCGCACGCGTGCCACGAGCCAGCGCACGCCGGCGTTGCTCATGACGAGCATGCTGCCGGTCATGAGGAGGCTCTTCACTTCGCGGCGCGTGATTTTTACGCTGCCGCCGGGGGTGAGCATAGCGTTGCTCTGCACGAGGTCACGGAGTGTGGCGTACGCCAGCAACAGCGGCAGGATGCAGAACAGGCGAATGCTCACGGCGCGACGCGGGATGTCGAGCAAATAGATGAGGGCCTCTTCGAGATCGTGCCAGGCGAGCTTGATGAGCTGCGTGAGCGCTTCGCGATTCTTGAGCAGGAGCTCGGGCGCAAGAATGCTGCTCTGCGAGCTGCCATGTGCGCGCAGCAGTTCTTCGGGGACGTACACCGAGTTTTCCTTTTCGGCGTCTACGGCTACGTCCTTCAGAATGTTCACGGTTTGCAGTGCTTCGGCAAAGGCGCGGCACCGTTCGCGCAGAATTTCGTAGCGGCGCGACCCGATGCTCGGGGAATGCTCATGCCACAAATCGGTGAGCATGTAGCCCACGGTCCCGGCGACGTAGTAGCAGTACTCCTTGTACTCGTCGATGGTCTGAATGCGAATGCCGTTGGGATAGAGCAGCACGAACTTGCGCATGCCGATGGCCATCTCGGCGACCCATTTGCGTACGAGGGTCTGCGTATTGGCGGGCAGGCGCTTGAAGTGTTCGATGACGAGCGGCGTGTTCTGCGTGAGCGTGAGGTGCGCGAGATCGCCGGTGAGCGCTTGCACGCCGACGTTGAAGCGGGCGAGCGCCTCGGCGTCGTCGAAGGCGGCGAGGAAGTCGTCGAAGAGCGCCGCCTTCACATGCGGGTCGATGCCGGGAGCGTCTTCGACGGTGTCGGCAATGCGGCAGAGCAGATACGCGTCGAGCACCGCCTGCCCCAGCGCTCCGGGGAGCACCTTGATGCCGAGCGCGAAGGTGCGCGAGACCGCGGGCAGAATGGCCTCGCAGAAGCGCGCGGCGTCGCGGCGGCGGAGGGCGTCGGTGACTGGGGCGGGGAGCGTCATCTGCTCAAGATACGATGTCGAGGGGGCGGCGTCACCGAGTTCGGACTGGCTCCTTTTGAACTGCGGTGGTCGGGGGGTCGGGGTTGCGGGGGGTGGTCGGGGTACGGCCACTACAGTCGGGGTACTGCTACGACAGTCGGGGTACTGCCACGACGGTCGGGGTCTACAAACGGTCGGGGTCTCGGTCGGGTCGGGCGCGGCGCTGCGCTGGCGCGTTGGGGTCGGGGGAAAAGTGTCGGGGCTGCCCCGACCCCGACCCCGACCCCGACATTTTCGCCCCGACGCGCCAGCGCAGCGTAGCGCCCGACCCGGCCAGGACGCCGACTGCAGGTAGACCCCGACTGTCGTGGCAGTGCCCCGACTGTGGTGGCAGTGCCCCGACTGTAGTGGCTGTACCGAGACCACCGCCCAGACCCACGGGCCCCGACCACCCGGCCCTTGCACCAGAACCAGCCATCGCGGAGCTTCACTGCGTGATCCCGCTCCTGAACACCGTTTCCCCGTTGCACGCCGTCGACCGCCCCGACCACTTTCGCGGGCTCTTCCGCACGGACCTGATGGCGCGCGCCCTCTACGCCGAGGGGGCCGGGATTGCCCGCTGTTTGCCGGCCGCCGTGGCGGTGCCTGCCGATGCCGACGACGTCCCCGCCCTCGCGCGATGGGCCAAGCGCACGGGCGCGGCGCTTATTCCCCGCGGGTCGGGGAGCAGCATGGCCGCGGGGGCCGTCGGGCCCGGGGTCGTGGTCGACCTCTCGCGCCTCACCCATCTCGGCGCCGTCAACCGCGAGGCCCGTCGTATCACTGTCGGCGCCGGGGCGCTTCGTGGAGCCATCGACGGCGCCGCGCGGGCCGTTGGGCTGCGCTTTCCCGTCGACCCGTCGAGCGGGGCCTTCTGCACCATTGGCGGGATGGTCGGGGCGAACGCAGCGGGAGTGCGCACGCTGCGCTTTGGGGCCACGCGCCCGTGGGTGCTGGGGGTGCGCTGCGTTTTCGATGACGGCACCGATGCGTGGGTCCACCGCGAACGGCCGTTGCCCGCCCACCTGCCTGCGGTGCGGCGGCTGGTGCAGGCGCTGGCCGAGATCGAGCGAGGGGTGCCGCGGGCGGCGCTGGTGCACCCGGGGGTGCGGAAGGAGTCGTCGGGCTACGGTATCGCCCCCGCCCTGGCCCCCACCGGCCACCTGGTCGATCTGCTCGTCGGCAGTGAGGGAACGCTGGCGCTGTTCACCGAGGTGGAGCTGGCGTTGGCACCGGTCGCGGGCGCGACGGCGACGGTCTTGGCCACGTTTGCCACGCTGGAGGCGGCGACGGTCTGCGCCGGACTGGCCGCGGGCGCGGGGGCGACGGCGTGCGAGTTGCTCGACCGCACCTTCCTCGATGTGGCCGCGCGCGGCGGCCCCACCGGGGTGCCGGAGGACGCCGAGGCGGTCCTGATCGCCGAGGTGGAAGGTGAGGGCCAGAACGATTGCGTCGGAGTTCTCGATGCGCTTACGCGTTCATGGCGCGAAAATGGCGCGATAGAGCTCCACACAGCCATGGAGAAAGACGCGGAGCACGCGCTCTGGGCGCTGCGCCATGCCGCCAGCCCCATCTTGTCGCGGCTCGCGCCGCGGCTCCGGAGCATGCAGTTCATCGAGGATGGCTGCGTCCCTCCCGATCGGTTTCCGGCGTATGTCCGCGGCGTGCGCGCCACGCTCGACCGGTTCGGGACGCTCGGCGTGATCTTCGGGCACGCCGGCGATGCGCATGCCCATGTGAACCCTCTGGTCGATACGACCGCCACCGGCTGGCGGGACCGCGTGCACGGTATTCTCGACAGCGTCTCTGAACTCACCGCGCAGCTGGGGGGCACACTTGCGGGCGAACATGGCGACGGGCGTCTTCGGGCGCCGTTGCTTTCGCGCGTGTGGGGGGCGGAGGCGCTCGGGGCGTTCGCGCACATCAAGGACGCCGCCGATCCGAGCGGGGTGCTGAACCCCGGGTGCAAGGTCGCGCGTGACGGCGACGTGCCCTTCGACCTGCTGCGCCACGACCCCGAGGCACCGGCGCTCCCCCCGGAGGCGGCGGCGGTGCTGGCCGAGATCGAGCGGACACGCGACTGGAGCCGGTTTCGGTTGGGGGAAGGGTCGCCAGCAGACCTCCCCGCGAAATAAAGAAATCCCGTCGTTCGTCTTCCTTTCTCTACTCCTGCCCCGTCCTCACCGTCGCGAGCAGCTCGATGAATTGCGCGAGCGCCTCGTCGTTCAACACCGACATGGTCGCGATGTCCGTTTCGTCCATGATCGGGTCGAGTGTGGTCAGCAGCTGTTCCCCAGCGGGAGTAATGCGGCAGAGCACCTGCCGGCGATCGGGGCGACTCCGGTCGCGGGTTACGAGGCCCGCCTGTTCGAGCTTGTCGAGCAGACGCGTGACCGTCGAGCCCTCATCGATCATGCGATCGCGAATGGCGAGTGTGGGCAGCCCCTCCGGTCCGGCGCCGCGCAAAATGCGGAGCACGTTGTACTGGGCCAGGCTCACGCCGTGCGGCTCGACGAGGCGCGCGTAGCGCCGCGACATCACCGAAGCCGTCCGCATGAGGGCGATCGTGGCCTCCTGCGCGCGCGAGCGGAACGGACGGACCTGTTGGATTTCCTGCTGGATGGAGCGCGTACTGGGGCGCTGGGAGGACATTGGGCGGCCGCGAAAGGAAAATTCAAGACGAGGCAAACACCGGCCTCTGGTCCGGTTAAACTATAGCGGGGCCGCCGTACCGCGAGGCACTGGCCGCTGCCCACGACCCTTCCTCTGCACTCTTCTGCCGATGCCGCTTTCCGCTGCCGCCGTTTTGCGTGAACCAAAAGTCACGGTGCTCGCACGTCCACAGTTCGTCGAACCGGCGCACTTGCCGGTGCAATGGATTGGCGACTCCACCGACGGCGAGCGCTTGTCGGAATTTGCGGGACGTCTGTGCTACATGAGTCAGCGCAATCCCGCGGGCCGTTCGACGCGAGAGTATCTCGAGAACATCAAGAAGCAGGGGCATGGCAGCGTGCTCGAGCACGCGAACTATTCGCTGCTCCTCGAAGGCGTGAGCCGCTCGCTCACGCACGAACTCGTACGTCACCGCGCGGGCTTTGCGTACTCGCAACTCTCGCAGCGCTACGTCGACGAAAGCGACGCGCAGTTCGTGATGCCCCCCGCCATGATCGGCGATGCACCACTCGAAGAGGCGTGGACGGCGCAGGTGTCCTCGGCGCTCGACAGCTATATCGCGCTTGTCGATTCGCTCATGGCGCGTTACTCGTGGGTGGACGACAAGGTCCATCGCCGCAAGATGGCGCGGGAAGCGGCGCGCGGCGTGCTCCCCAACAGCACCGAAACCAAGATCGTCGTCACCGGCAACGCGCGCGCGTGGCGCACGATGCTGGAGCTCCGCTCGAGCGAAGCGGCGGAACTCGAAATCCGTCGCGCGGCCGTGATGGTGTTGCGCGTGCTGCAGACCGAAGCGCCGGCGTTCTTCAGCGACTTCGAGATTTACATGGCCGAAGACCGTCGCGAAGCGGCGCGGATTACGTACCACAAGGTGTGAACGGGGCGGTTGAACAACGGGGGGCTGGCGGTTCACTGGCCGCCCGCCCCCCGCTATTCAACCGCTGTTCAGCGTCGGCTAAACCACCGCTCCGGCGTAAACCGCTGCGGATCGACTTCGTAGAACTGACTGAGCGTCCAACGCTGCGTGGTCGGGAAATACGGCGGTGGACTCGTCAGCGCGCAGCGGTTGAAGGAGATTTCGCTCGTGTAGCCATGCAGTGACGTGCCGCTGATGGTACCACCGGTGCCGGCGCGTTGCTGGATACGGCCGCCCACCTGCCGGACGAATCCGCGATTCACCCAGTTGGCGACAGGCAGTCCGGCCGGCGGCGACGGGTCTTCGGTGCCGATGGACTCGAGCGCGAGAATGATGGCGTGAACCTGAAGATCCGGACGTGCGCTCGAGGGACTGAACTCTTTCCGGGGCAGCAGCCACGTGCCGTTGTCATTGGTTCGACGCTGCTGCGGCGACGCCAGCATGTTGTCCGCCCACATGACGTTTTCACCCGCGAAGAGCCCCACGATATCGTCATCAGCGCGACACGCGCCGTTGGCTCCAGGCAGTGTGGCCTGCCTAAGGTCGTCGAGGACGACAATGTTCTCGCGCGCCGCAAGGGTGACCCGTCCACGAACCGTGCCGCTTACCCCCACGCGACCATCGACGAAGATGGTGCCGCGAAAGTTGGGATTGAGCGCCGCGCTCAAGGGCCACAGAAACGCGCCATCGGGGCGTGCCGCGACCAGTGGTGGTACCGAACCGGCGGTTCGCGGCATCCACTCACCCGCGGCGTCGACGGCCTGAAACACGCCGCCAACGTTGAGTCGTGGATCGCCGCCGAGAAAGCAGCGCGCGCTGACGTTGTCGAACGCGTTCTGCTTGTTGAGCATGCGCGCGCGATAGTTGCTTCCGGGGAGTTCGAGGGTGTTGGCGAAGGTGGTGGTGACGACCTCCTGGCCGAGGACCGCCGCGGTCACGCCGCAGTTTCGCGAATACAGGACACTGTCCTGTGTCCCCACGGCACCAGCGGGCGGCGCGGGGGTGCGCGCCATGGTGTAGCCCGCGCCAAAGGTCGTGTTGCGAAGTCGGTATATGCGGAAGTAGCCGTCGTCCGGCCCGGTGGTATTGCCATCTCCGTCGGCATCGATCGCGACGAACTCGATGCGCATGGTCACCAGCGCCGTATCGCCCGTGACCAGCAACGGAGAGAAGAGGTACCCGGCGCGCTGCGCGATGGTGCGCAGAATGTTGAGATCGGCGGTGCTGGGGAGCGCAATCGGCGAGACAATTTGCGCCGGCCCCTTGTCGAACTGCGCGTCGGCCGCGTTGAACACGCCCTTCGCCGTGGTGACCTGATCCTTGAAGATCGCCTGCGGCGGCGCCCCGTCGCGAATGTAAATGGAATCGTTGGAGTGGAACGGTCCACTCGCCGTCCACCCGTTGGCGAACCAGAGCGTACCCCCGCTCGGCGTTTTGCCTTGATCGGTGAAGAACGCGTAGCGCGCGAACGACTGCTGATATACAAGCGCGCGACGGATCGCCTCGACGCCACTGCCGTCGACGGCCCGCGAGATGATTTCGGCCTGCACACCGTACTCGCCGGCGTTCGCCAGTGAATCGACGTTGCCGATGCGCCCCACCCAGGTCCAGCGCGTGATATCCGTGCCGGTAATGCGCACGCCATTCTCGAACGTCTTGAAGCCTACCAGCGGCATGCTGTCGAGACGGGCATTCAGCAGGTTGCGCGCTTCCTCGAGACCGCTCAACGCCGCGTCGTCAACCATGGCCGTTCGCTCGCTGGCGCGCTGCGTGAGAGAGCTGCCCATGACGAGCATGGAAGACGCCACCGCCATGGTCATGGCGACCACGGAGACGATGAGCACCGTGACCAGTGCGGCGCCGCGCCGTGCACGCGTCGCCGTACGACGAACCGTTCGCGTGAATCGCGTCATGGGACGAACACCGCGCCGGAGATGGCCGTCCCCGACGTGTTTGGCGTGCAGTCCTGCACCGCCAATGCGTAGCGATATTGTCCTGGACGCGTGGGGAAGCCCTGATCCCGCACCGTGTAGCTCGCCGCGCGCGTCGCGGCGATGGTGTTGATGGGCTCACCCCACGTGCTGCTGCCTACCGCCTGTCGCCAGAGCACGTAGCGCACGACATCGCGTTCGCCGGCGGCGTCGTCTACGGCCGGCGCGATGGTGATCTGTACTGCCTGAGAGTCTGCCCGCCAGGTCACCGATGGCGTTGGCGGCAGCAGGGGCGCGCGTCCGCAGGCCCGCGACTGCCGTGCGTTCATGACATTGGGCAGCGGCACCATGTAGCGCACGACTTCGCGCGTGTTGTCCGCTTTGGGTGGTGTCGACTCGTAGGTCACTTCGATCGCACGCAGCGCATCGATCCGTCGGCTGACCGCCGTGCCGGTATCGCTGTCCACGCCCCGACGCGCGACGCTCTTGGTGAGGGGGAGCCACGCCGCTGGTACTTGGGTCAATCCCGTAGACGTCGCGTTCCACGGGGCGGCGTCGTAGTAGTAGCGCAAGAAAGGCGTTCCCGCGGCTCGTGTCAGCCCCACGGACACGAGCTCGGGAGGTGCCGCGTTGACCTGGCGCCAGAGCGCATAGGTGCGGTTGTTGTCACTCGAGTCCGGGGCGAACCAGAAGCTGATGAACTCGGCGTCGCTGTTCACGAACATGGCCGGCGACTGTGAGTAGCTCTGCAACGGGTAGCGCAACGCTGGCGACGCGCCACGCACCGCGATTTGCGCGCCCAGTGTCAGCGCGGTGACCTGTGCGGTGGGGGCGAACTCGTCTACATACACGGCGCCCGTGAACGAGGCCGAGTCGCGATTGTTGGTCGTGAGGTCGGCGTTGAAGGCGAACGCGCTGTCATTGGCCAACACGACGATGGGCTGCTCTTCGGTGACATTGGTACCCGCGGTCCGCAGCTCCTGCCGCAGCAGATCGCGGCCGAAGCGGCCGCTCTGCACGGCGTTGCTGCGCTCCGAAAGAATCCGGAGCCCCTTGCTTTGCGATACGACAAAGCCGATCGCGCCCGCCATCACCACGCTGAACAGTACGAGTGACAGGAGCAGTTCAATGAGCGTGAACCCGCGTCGGTTCATGGTCGGCATGGATCAGTTAGGGAGCGGCAATGGAGATGGACCGTCGCACCGGCAACGGCATCAGGGCGCTCGACGAGGCGCGCACCACCACCTGCAGACGCTTGATGCGCCGGCCACGGGTCGTGTCGGTGGTGACCGTCGTGGTGGAGATGAACCCGTCGCGCTCGCCGTTGTAGGCGGCACCGGCAAGTGCATCAAGCGTCGTCCACGAGGGCCAGGTGCGTGCCATGGCGATGAGCATGTCCGCCCGCGCGAAGGCGCGGCTGCGCACATTGGCATCGCCAACCGCGCGCGACAGCTTGGTGGTCCCCACGGTGATGCTCAGCACGACGCCCGACAGGATGACCATCGCGATCATCGTTTCGATGAGCGTGAAGCCACGGCGTGCGCGAGGAGAACCGCTCGCCGTAATCATGGCGGGGCTCATTGCCGCCTCCAGCCAGTGCGTGCGTACACGAACACCGTGGCCCGCCCAGTGGCCCGCTCGAGCCGAATGGCGCGGCTGTCCACATCGCCGACGCCGGCGCGCCCCCTCCCCGAGGTGAGGTAGAGCGTACCCGACCGGTCGAGTGCCCCGTTGCGCTGCACGACGAGCATCGGCATTCCGCCGGTCGTCAGCATGGTGGGCACCTGGGCCGATGCGCCGTCGAAGGGCGGGATGCCGGCGCCGCGACCGAAGATCACGCGCTCGCCGAGCAGGAAGGGACGTGACTTTTCCATGGCGTCCACGCGGCGGTTGTTGTTGAGGTCCCAAATGGTGCGAACCAAGTGGTTCCCTGTATCGAGCACTACGAGCACGTTGTGTCCGCGCCCCACGGCGTCGGATCGGGCGGTCATCAGCGCCATTCCCAGGGTCCGCGACGCGGCGTCGACCTGCGAGCGCTCCAAACGGAGCTTGGGGAGCACAAGGCTCCCCAAGATGCCAATCATCGCGATGACGACGAGCAGCTCGATCAGACTGTAGCCGGCGGAACGCCGAGAGTTTGGAAAGGCGCGCACTACGCTTCCGTTATAGTAGGGAATCAACCTGTCGGTATTGTCGGCACCACGGGAGACGAACATGAGCGCCGTCGGATAACAGACGAGGCGACCCCCGGGTCAGGAGTCGCCTCGCGCGGTAGCGGTAGGTGGTGGGTGGAGGCCGAGGCCCCCTAGATGTCCGCCGCCTCCAGCTCTCGCACGTGTTCCGCAATGACCCGCTGTGCGCTGTCGTTCGGCACCTGCTCGTAGCCGCTGAAACGCCGGGTGAGCATGCCGTAGCCGTGCGTCAGCGAGAACAGTTGGGTGGCGTACAGATGCAGCTCCGCCTGTGGTACGACGGCACGGATCGTGGACTGCCGGCCGTCGCTCGCGGTGCCCAGTATGGCGCCGCGACGCCCTGACAGGTCGCCGAGCACATCGCCCAGGAACGCGTCGGGGACGCTGATCTCGAGCAGATCGAGTGGCTCGAGGATGACCGGACGGCACTTTCCGGCGACGGACTTGAACGCCTGAATGCCCGCCATCTTGAAGGACATTTCGTTCGAGTCGACGGAGTGCGTGGAGCCGTCATAGACCTCGACGCGGAAGTCGACGAGCGGGAAGCCCGCCAGGACGCCACGGGCCGCCGCTTCCTGTACGCCACGGTCGACGGCCGGGACGTACTTGGACGGGATGGCGCCGCCCACGATCTTGTCGTCGAACAAATAGCCTTCACCGCGCGGCATGGGGCCCATGCGAATCCAGCAGTCACCAAACTGCCCACGGCCGCCGCTCTGCTTCTTGTGGCGCCCTTGGCCCTCGGCGCGCGCCGTGATGGTTTCGCGGTAGGCGATGCGCGGCTTCGCCAACTCGGCGCTCACGCCGAATTTGCGCCGCAACACCGACATGGCCACGTCGAGATGCCGCTCCCCCATGCCGCCCACGATCGTTTCGTGCGTCTCCGGGTTGTAGTGCACCGTGAGCGTGGGGTCTTCGTCGTGCAACCGGTGGAGTCCCTGTTGCAGCTTGTCTTCTTCGCCACGAATGGTGGCCCGGACAGCGAAGTGCACCACGGCTTCCGGATACGTGATGCCCGGCAGCCGCACCGGATGCTCGCGCGTGGAAAGCGTGTCGTTGGTGTGCGTGTTCCGGAGCTTGGCCACGCAGCCGATGTCGCCAGCGTGGAGCGTGGGCACCTCGAGGCGCTCCTTGCCCAGCGGCACGGAGAGATGCCCGAGCTTTTCGACGCTGTCGCGCGTGGCATTAAAGACATCCTGCCCCGTGTCCACCTTTCCGGAGAGGACGCGGAAGTACGACACCTCGCCCACGTGCGGCTCATTGAGCGTCTTGAAGACCAGCGCCGCGAACGGCCCATCATCGCGGGCATGCAGCTGGACCGTGCTGTGCCCCTCGGCGCCGGTGAGCGCGTGGATTTCCTCCATCTCGTACGCGTTGGGCATGAGCTGTACGAGCTCGGTGAGCAGCGCGCGCACGCCGATCATGTTGTCGCTGGAGACGCAGAAGAGCGGGAAGAGATCGAGGCGGGCCATGGCGTCCTTCATGCCGTGAATGGCGGTATCGCGGTCGATCTCCTGCCCGTCGAGATAGCGCTCGAGCAGCGTGTCGTTGGTGGCGCTGATCGCTTCGATGAGCTCCTGACGGTACGTCTCGAACTGCGCCCGGCACTCGGCGGGGATATCGCGCTCGACATACTCCCCCTTCACGCCCGTCGTGTACATGTAGGCGCGTTGCGTAAAGAGGTTGATCACGCCCTGGAAGTTGGCGCCTTCCCCGCAGGGAATTTCGACCGGAATGACTTTGCTGGTGAGCCGGTCCTTGATCTGCTGGTAGACGCGATTGAAGTCGGCGTGCTCCTTGTCCATCATGCTGACGACGAAGAGCACCGGGTCCTGACGCGCGATGGCCGCGCGGAACATGCGCTCCGTGCCGACTTCGACGCCGCTCGCCGCGCCAATGACACAGAGCGCGCCGTCGGCGGCCGCCAATCCGGCGATGGCGTCACCCTGAAAGTCGAGTGAGCCTGGCGCGTCGATGAAATTGACCTTGCTCTCCTGCCATTCGGCGAAGGCGCACCCGAGGCTGATGCTGTAGCCGCGCTCGATCTCTTCGGGGAGATGATCGGTGAGAGCGGTGCCGTCTTTCGTGCTGCCGTGTCGTTTGCCGGAACCGGCGGCGAAGCAGAGTGCATCGACAAGACTCGTCTTGCCGCTCGCGCCGTGGCCGACCACGGCGATGTTTCTGATGCCGGCGCTGTCATACTCGCGCATCGTCCCCCCTGACTGTTTTGGGCAGTCGCGGCTCCGGGTGGTGGAGCCGTGGGCGCGTCCGTGGTGGTGGACTGGCCACTAGGACGGTGCGGCGCTTCGCGGGAGGGAGCAAGCACGCTCAACCGGACGAGCGGTAGGGTGATACCTGACGGAAATACAAAGCGGGCGTATCACATGAAGTGATCCGCCCGCTTTCTACCAACTGTTCAGACAAGAGACGAGGATTCAGTCAGCCTCCGCTTCGTCGTACGCATACGCATCCGCCTGTCGGAGCGAGTCGAGCCAGTTTTCTACGCCATCGTCATCCACGAGCGTGCCGCCGCCGCTGGTCCCGCTGGCCAACGAAAAGGTCAACGCGCGCTCGGTTCCTTCGGGCCAGTCGGCCATGGCGAGCCCAGCCGCCACGCGACGAATGGTGGTGCCGCAAGCGCCGAGGAGTTCGGAGGCCCGGGCTTCGAGGGTGAGCAACGGAATGTCGAGGTCCTGCGTGACGAGGCGTCCCGTCGTGCCATCGCGCCAGGCCGAATCACCAACGGCCCCACGGTCCGGCCACACGCCGAGATGGCGCACGACACCCAACGCGGATGCTTCGATCCGCTCACTTTCGAACGTGGCGGCCAGTGCCAGTGCGAGCGACTGAGCGTCGGCCTGTCCATACAGCGTCACTACTTCACGGCGCGAGCGAGTTCCGAACGGAAGCACGGGAATCGAGTTCACGTGCGCGAGAACCGGCGAATCGCTCGGACGCGCCTCGATACGAACGAGGACGTCCATGGTCTACCTCCTGCGGTTGAGGGAAAAGGGGCCAGTGGCACCGGCTCGGTACGTTTCGCCGACGACGTACGGAGGACGTTCCACTGGCAGATGAGCAACGCTTGTTGAGCATAACGTGTGCCAACCGTGACTTGCTGTACCGCTGTGTCGCGATGGCGTCACAACGAGTATCGGTTGCAGCGGGCATTCTGTTCAGTCGTGCCCCTCGGTGGCGTCGAGCCAGATACCACCGAGCAGCGCCAAGGCGAGCGCGACCCCAATAGGAACCGCGCTGGGTATGTTTGACGTCACTGCATAGCCAATGCGCAGGGAGGGCGAGAGCAGATAGGCGGCGCAAACCACATAGCCGAACGCCGCCACCCCGGCGGCGAAGAGCCGGAGCGGCCCGCGGAGCGCCAATACGGGCAACGCCAAGAGGACACCCCAGGCCGTCGCGATGATCAGGTGGTGGAAGTACCCGAGTGCGACCGAGGTGAGCGGCGCGGCCGCCGATGTGACACCGGAGCGCTCGAGGAGCCCACGGCCCGCGAGCCGAAAGACGCGCCCGGCTTCACCCTCGCGCCATCCGAGCCCCAACAACGCGCCACCGGTGGCAATGGTGGTGAGGGTTCCGGTCGCGAAGGCGGCATCGAGCAGTCGCTCAAAACGACCGGGCGTCTCAGTGGAAGGCATGGCGTAAGATATGGTGTGTCGCGACAGACGGCGCGGTCGATTCGTTCTGTGCTCCTGCCGTCTAGAACCCTGCCGTCCGCCGTCTCGGCGCGATGCGGCGGGATCGCGCCGAGACGGCGGACGGCAGGGTTCTAGACGGCAGGGGCGCGGGAACTGCGGTAGTTGGGATTAACGAGGCCGTCGCTTCTGCGTCCAAACGGGTGACCCTAGTGGAGAGTTCGCACCATGGCAGCTGATTCCGTCGGCAACGTGCCGCAGTTCCGTATTCCACGCCGTGGCCGCGCCGTCAGGTGGGGCATCACGGCAGCGCTCCTCGCCGTTGGCGGCTGCGCGTCTTCAGGAAACAGCACGCCGAGCCGTGACGGAGGAAGCGCGTCGGGCAACGCGCCCGAACGCCAGACCGCCGACGCGCGGGCCCCGCGCGAACAAACCGCCGACCAGCAGGTCCAGCAGGTGCTCAACCGCCTCGCCTTCGGTCCCCGGCCCGGGGATGTCGAGGCAGTGCGTCGCATGGGGGTCGACGCCTGGATTGCGCGTCAGCTCTCGCCGGAAGGCATTGCCGACAGCGCGGCGACGGCGTTGGTGCGCTCATACACGACCGTCGCGATGACCTCCGATCAGCTGCTGGCGGAGTATCCGCCGGCCAACGTCGCGCTCGCGGCGGCGGCGCGGCGCACCAACGGCGTCATCACGGCGGAGGACTCCGCGAAGCTGCGTCAGCAGGCGCGCCGGTCCGCGCAGTTTCTTGGCGAGCTGGCGTCGAGCCGAGTGGCACGCGCCGTCGTGAGTGAACGGCAGCTGGAGGAGGTGCTGGTCGACTTCTGGGAGAACCACTTCAACGTGTTCTCCGGGAAGGACCGCACGCGATACTTCCTGAACGATTACGACCGTACCATCCGTCAGCACGCCCTCGGCAACTTCCGCGAGTTGCTTGGCGCCGTGGCCAAGAGCCCGGCGATGCTCTACTACCTCGACAATTGGCAGAGTGTCGCCGACAGTGGGCGGCCCACGCTGCAGCAGCCGCGCGTGGCCGCCAACGGCGCGCGGGCGGGCGTGAACAATCGCGCGGCGCAACGACGCGCGGAGGTCGCGCGGCAGCGGGTGATGGAGCGCATGGCCCAGAATCCGGCGCTGCAGCAGCTCGCACAGCGTCGTCGCGGACTCAACGAGAACTACGCCCGCGAACTGATGGAGCTGCACACGCTCGGCGTGGACGGCGGCTACACGCAGCAGGATGTCGTCGAGGTGGCACGGGCGCTCACCGGATGGACGCTGGCGCGCGGGGCACAGGGTGGTGGGTACCAGTTCCGGGCGCAGGTACACGATGCCGGCGCGAAAACCATTCTCGGGAAGGCGTTTCCTGCGGGTCGCGGCGAAGAGGAAGGCGAGGCGGTGCTCGACCTCCTGGCCTCGCACCCCAAGACCGCGACGTTCATTGCCACCAAGCTGGCGCGTCGATTCGTAAGCGACACGCCGCCACCGGCGCTCGTGGCCCGCGCCGCGGCCACGTTTCAGCGCACCAATGGTGATATCCGCGAAACGGTGCGCACGATCGTCACCAGCCCCGAGTTCTTCAGCGCCGACGCGTACCGCAGCAAGGTGAAGAGCCCCTTCGAACTCGTGACGAGCGCGATGCGCGCGTTGCAGGTCCCGGCCGATGCCACTCCGCGCACGGCGCAGGTGGTGAGCCGTTTGGGACAACCGATTTTTGGCCATCAGGCGCCCAACGGCTATCCCGAAACGGGCGACGCGTGGATGAATACCGGCGCGATCCTCAACCGCATCAACTTCGGACTCACGGTGGCGAGCGGCCGTATGCCTGGGGTACGACTGGCGCAGTGGCCCGCGTACGGCACGCTGTCGTCGCTCGATCTGACCGGTCAGGTAGACGGGGTGGTGCGCGAACTGCTTGGCGGCGCCGTGTCGAACGATACGCGGCAGGTTTTGCTCACTGGCACCAACCCGTTTCTGGCGGCTCGCGCCGCCGCGGCCGACACGCTCGTGGTTGATGACGACGATGACAGTGCGAAGGCGATGACACCGCGTCAGCGTCGCGCCAACGCGGCGCCCACCGGGCTGGCCCTCATTGTGGGGCTCGCTCTAGGCGCCCCCGAATTCCAGCGTCGCTGACGCATACGGAGACCGATCATGAACCGCCGGATTTTTCTCAAGGGTGGCGCGCTGTCGCTGCTGACGCTGGGGCTGTCGCCAAGCTTTCTGCGACGCACGGCGCTCGCGATGGAGCTGCCGAAGGCCGCGAAGGGCAAGACGCTCATTGTGCTCTTTCAGCGTGGCGCGGCCGATGCGCTCAACGTGCTGGTGCCGTTCGGCGACGCCGGTTACTACAACGCGCGTCCGCAGCTGGCCATCGCGACGCCGGCGCGTGGCAATGGGACCACGGGTGCCATCGATCTCGATGGCTATTTCGGGCTCCACCCTGCCCTGCAAAGCTTCAAGCCGTTGTGGGATCGTGGGCTCCTGGCGCCAATCCACGCGGTGGGCAGCCCCAGTGCGACGCGTTCGCACTTCGATGCTCAGGATTACATGGAAACCGGTACGCCCGACAAGAAGGGCACCACCGACGGCTGGCTCAATCGCTATCTCGCGGTGAAGGGGACGTGCGAATCGTGCACGCCGGAGGCGGCGCATTCGCCGTTCCGCGCGGTGGCGATGGCGGCGCAGACCCCACGCATTCTGGAGGGCACGTCGCCGGTGGTGGCGATGAACTCCATCGAAGAGTTCTCCATTCGCTCCAACGGGGGCGCGGCCGACGCGCGCATCGAGGCGTTGTACCGGACGGGCAAGGCCGATCTGGTGCACGGCAGCGGCAGCGACATGTTCGAGGCGCTGCGCGTACTGAAGGCGGCCAACCCGTTGCAATACCGGCCGGCAGCGGGCGCGCAGTATCCGCGCTCACCGTTTGGACAACGACTGTTGCAGATCGCGCAGCTGGTGAAAGCGGGCGTGGGTCTCGAGGTGGCGTTCGCCGACGTCGGCGGCTGGGATACGCACGTGAATCAGGGCGGCGCACAGGGACAGTTGGCCAACCGACTGCGCGACTTCAGCGATAGTATTGGCGCGCTGGTCGCCGACCTGGGCGATCGCATGGATGACGTCATGATTCTCACCTGTTCGGAGTTCGGGCGCACCGTGCGGCAGAACGGCACGGGCGGCACCGACCACGGTCATGCCGGTGCGATGTTCGTCATTGGCGGTAACCTCGGCGCGTCGCGAAAGGTGTTCGGCCGCTGGCCCGGGCTCGCGCCGGAGCAGTTGTACGAAGGGCGCGACCTTGCGCTCACGACGGACTTCCGCGCGGTGTTTTCAGAAATCGCCGCGAGGCATCTCGGGGCAAAGGATGGCGCGGCGATGTTTCCGGGATACACCGGTGGAGCAAGCAGCTGGTTGGGGCTGCTCGGTTAGCTCGGTGGTACTGCGCGCCTGCGGTCTGTGTGGCTGCCGTTTGCCGTCTCGGCGTGATGCCGGCAGATCGCGCCGAGACGGCGGACGGCAGTAACACAGACGGCGGGAGCGCAGGAACTGCGGCTTAACGCGGCGGCGGCGTGGGCGGAGTTGGCGGTGCGCTCCGCCTGGCGCGTTCCGCGGCGCGGCGTTCACGCTCGACCGCCTGACGGATTTCACGCATGACCCGCGACGAGACCGCACGCACGCGTTCGCCGGCTTGTGTGGCTTCGAGTACCTGCTCTACGGCCGCGCCGATGTCGTTGCCACTGATCGCCTCGTCGTCGCCCTCCTGCCAATCGGGAGGAATGGCGTCGCGCATGGCCCAGGTCGCTTCGTTCTCGCACGACTTGGTGGGCACCGTGCCGATCTTGAAGAACTCGCGTCGCGACGGGCCGCACCAATCACTGGCGAGTTTGCCGGTGCCGATATCGATCTGTTTGGTTTCGATTCCCGCCGGCATGACCCAGGCGCTGTCCTCGTCGGGGCTGTGCCATCCGTTGCGGAGAAAGCGCGCCCAGACCGGTGCGGCCAATCGGCCGCCGCTCGCATTCCAGCCGAGTGGCTGCGGCGTGTCGGCGCCGAACCAGACGCTCGCCACCAGCGTGGGCGTGTAACCCACGAACCACACGTCGGCGCCGTCATTGGTCGTGCCAGTCTTGCCGGCCACGGGACCGCGAATACCGCCGTCGCGGACGGGTCGCCCGGTGCCGCGATCGACGACGCTCTGCAGCAGTGAGGTCACGAGAAACGCATCCGACGCGGGGAGTACCCGCTGACCACGCACCTTTCGCGGCTGCCAGAGCACACGACCGAACGGGTCTTCGACTTTGTCGATGAGATACGGAATGACGCGCGTGCCGCCGTTGGCGAACGCGGCGTACGCGGTGGTGAGCTCCAAGGGCGTCACCGAGGCAGCGCCGAGCGCCAATGCGGGGACGATGGGGAGATCACTGGCGATGCCCTGCGCATGCGCGAGCGCGGCAATGCGGGCCACACCCACATCGCGGCTCACACGCACCGTGGCGGCGTTGGCCGAGCGATTGAGTGCGTCGCGCAGCGTGATGCGTCCGGCGTAGGCGTCGCCGTAATTGGACGGGCGCCAAGTGTCGTTGCCCGTCTCGATTTCGACGGGTTCGTCGTCGACCATGCTGGCGGGGGTAAAGCCGTGCTGCATCGCCGCGGCATAGACGAACGGCTTGAACGTACTGCCCGGTTGCCGCTGTGCCCGCAGGGCGCGATTGAACCCTTTCCGCTCGACGCGACGCCCACCGACAATGGCGCGGATAGCCCCGTTGGCGGGATCGAGCGCGACGAGGGCACCTTGCGTACGAGCGGCACCGCGTACGTCGAAGCCACCCCAGCGTCGTTCATCGTCGATCGCATCGGCTCCGGCGGCGATTTCGCGTTCGGCGCTGAGCTGTGCGCTACGATCGATGGTGGTCCACACGCGCAGCTGTCCGTCGTTGAGCGCGCGCGGAATGACACCGGCGGTACGCAGAGAGTCGAGGATGACCCGCACCGCTTCGACGGCCCACGAATCGACGGGGCGTGACGGGATGAACTCCTTCTTCGACACCTTGAGCGGCGCGCGCCGTGCCGCTTCGATTTCCTCGGCGGTAGCGACGCGCTCACGCTCGAGCACATCGAACACGACCGCACGCCGCGCGAGCGCACGCTTGCGGCTGTTGCGTGGCGAATAGCCGGATGGCGCCTTGGGCAGGCCGGCCAGCATGGCGGCTTCGGCGAGCGTGACGTCGGCGATGCCTTTGCCAAAGAGATCACGACTGGCCGCTTCGACGCCGTACACGCCGTTCCCGAGATAGATGGCGTTGAGATAGCGCTCGAGAATGTCGTCTTTGGTCAGCGCCTGCTCGAGCAGCGTGGCGTAGCGCCATTCGAGGAACTTGCGACCGAAGCTGCGCTCGGCGGCGCGATTTCCGAGGAACACATTGCGGGCGAGCTGCATGGTGATGGTGCTTGCCCCTTCGCGCACACCGCCAGCGCGCACGTTACTCACCACGGCACGCGCCACACCATACCAGTCGACACCGTGGTGCTGGAAAAACCGGCGGTCTTCGACGGCGATGAACGCGGAAGTCACGCGACGGGGCACGCGTGCGAGCGGCACATTCACGCGGCGCACGGGAGAGAGCGCGCTCACGAAGGCGCTGTCGCGCGCGAGCAACGCCCCGCCTTCGGTGGGGCGCCACGCCTGCAGCTGCTGCGGGGTGGGACACGACTGCCAGCCACAGCTGAGCCACCATGTCGTGGTCGTGAGCGCGCCGACAATGACAAGGGCGGTTGCGTACAGCAAGACTTTGCCGAGCCGCGGGCGTCGCAGGCGCCACCAACTCGTGCGCTGCGCCACGTTGGCCGTCGCAGACGGCGTCGCGGACTCGTTAGGTTGTTCACTCATCGTTGTACCTTCTCCCGCTGTCGATCACCGCCACATGGCCAGCCAGACCAAATCCGTACGTCGCTTCCCCGTCCGTTCGGCCTTCAGCAAGACACCGTGGGGGCTGCTTTCGGTTGTCGGACTGTCGGCGACGTTGGCCTGGCCCGTCGCGGCGCTCCCCATCGTACGATCCGAGGGGACGGAAAGTGCCAGTCAGCCGCCCAAGGGGGCGGCGGCCGCCAAGCCGGTGCCAGCGACGAGTGGTCCGCGTGAGCCCAACGAGCTCGGGCGCTTCCCGATTGTCGAGTGGCACCAGGTGGTGGAGAAGGACGGGTCGTACAAGGTGTCGCGCGAGCGGTTCAAGGCGGAGCTGACCGAGCTGCACCGTCGTGGCTACGTCCCCGTGAACCTGTCGGAGGTGCTCGACAAGACGCTCGATGTGCCTGCCGGCAAGACGCCGGTGCTGTTCACCTTCGACGACGCGTCCCCGAGCCAGTTCCGCTATGTGGAGCGGGGCGGACAGCTCGTGGTGGACCCCACGAGTGCGGTGGGCATCCTGATGGACTTCATCAAGAGCCATCCGGATTGGAAAGCCAAGGGGTTGTTCTGCATGCTTCCCGCGGCCGAGGCCGGTCACGCCTTTTTTGGCGACAAGGGGATCGACGGACAGAAGACCGAGTGGCGTTTCAAGAAGGTGCAGTATCTCGTGCAGCAGGGGTTCGAGCTGTGCAACCACACGCTGTGGCATGCGAAGTTGAGCAAGTACTCCGACGCGGTGGTGCAGGAGCAGTTCGCGCGCGGGGCGATGGCGATCGACAGCGCGATGCCGGGCTACAAGGTGCGCGGGATGGCGCTGCCGTATGGCCTCTGGCCGAAGAACCGCGCGTTGACGCTCAAGGGCGCGTGGTACGACAAGAAGGGGAAGCGCTCGGTGACCTATGCGCACGAAGCGGTCTTCGAGGTAGCCGGCGGGCCGGCGCGCAGTCCGTTCGACCCACTGTTCAACCCCAAGGCGTTGCCGCGGGTGCCGCTGCAGGGCGGCACCAATCTCACCACGACGCTCAACGAGATGGACAAAGCGACGGGGAAGTGGGCCCGCTACGTCTCCGATGGCAATCCGAAGACGATTGCCAAGCCCTCTGTCGCGGCCGCCGGCAAGTAGCGGCGTTGGTGGCGCTCAGGGCGCGGCGCGCATTTTTTCGCAGTCGTCCCACCGGTCGACGGCGCGGCGCAAATGCGGGATGACGATGCTGCCGCCCACGATGAGTCCGATGCTGAGCGTTTCGAACACTTCGTCGCGCGTGACCCCTTCTTCGGCGCAGCGCACGATGTGGTAGGTAATGCAGTCGTCGCAGCGCAACACGAGTGAGGCCACGAGCCCCAGCAGCTCTTTCGTCTTGACGGAGAGCGCGCCGACTTCGTAGGCGCGTCCGTCGAGATTGAAGAAGCGATTGATGACCAGGTTGTTTTCGCCGAGGATGCGCGTGTTCATGCGCTCCCGGAACTGGCGGAACTCGGCGAGGGCGGCGCTTTCACTGCCGGTGGGGCTGCTCTCGCTGAGGGTGTCGCTGGAGTGATCGTGCGGCGGTCCGCCGGCGGCGCTGTTGGTCATCGGGTGGTCAGAACTGATAGTTGCGGAGCGTATTGAGCGCGGTTTCGAGCGCGGCGCGCTGCTGCTCGGTGGGGGAGTTGTTCCACAGCTCTTCGTACGCCGTGATGGCCATGGCGAGCGCTTCGCGATCGTGTTCGGCGGAGGCGAGGGAGGCGGCGTTGTCGGCGAGGGCCGCCTTGGCGAGCATGTCCTCGGGGAAGCGCTGCGTGACCTGCAGCCAACGAATGGTGCGATCGCGCTGATTGCCTTCGGTGAGCGCCCACATGTGCCACGCACCGCGGTTTTCCGGGTCGGCGGAGAGGGCACGGGTGGCGATATCGCCGACGACTTCGGGGCCGCGTCCGGAGAGCCAGTAGGCGTTGGCGAGAATGACGAGGGCGCGGGCATTGTTGGGCTGGTCCTCGACGATTCTTTCGTAGAGGGGACCGGCCACCTCGGGCATGTGCAGCCAGGGTTCGGCGGCGGCCACGAGGGCGTCTGGCGTGGCGCCGTCACGGAGGTGGTGGAGGCGCTCCATGAGGCCCCCGATGTTGCCGGAGGCTTCGTAGGCGGCGACGGCGTCAGCGAGCGCGGCCGGGAGATCGAGGAGAGGCGCAATCATGGGACAAAAGTAGATGGGGTGGGAATGGGGCGGCCGGAAACGTGCAGTGGGGTAGTGGTCAGGCCGGGAAGGCAACATTCCCGTATCTGGTGAACTCTTCCGGGGGGCAAAGGGTTGCGCGATTGGCCCTTCCTCGTAATACTCACAGGAACTCGAGGGATTTTCCGATGCTGCCGCGCCTTGCAATGACGCGCTGCGGCTGAGCCGATCCAACGGCCCTTTCGAGAGACCGGAGGCATGACCTCCGTGCGTTCCCCCCAGCGGTACCGGATTCGCGCCAGCGCGGGTTCGGGAGTGAGACGGCACCTTTCCGTCCCCCAGCAGCCCGCATCAATCTGCGCTTTCCGCGCTGTACGACCCTTCCCAGGGTTCGTTTGCTCCAGGTCTTGTCCTGCGTTGCCATTTGCGGCGCAGGCGGGAGCCGTGCTCGGTCCGATCGGACATGAGCACTCCGTACCACTCGCAGTAGTCGAATGACCGAACCGAAACGTCCAGTCCGCCGGCCGCGCACGACGCGTCCGACCCCCGAGACCGCTGGGGATGACAATCCGTACCTCGATGCGCCGGTGAAGCGCACGAAGAGCGTGGCTCCCGCCCCGGCGGCGGAGGCCGCCAGCAGCGACGACGGCGCGAAGCCGCGTCGCCCGCGTGCCCCGCGGAAGCCGAAGGCGGATGCCGCGGAGAGCGCGGCGCCTCCGGCGGCTCCGGCGCCAGTCGCGGATGCCCCGCGGGCCGAAGTCCGCGAGCGGCGCCCGGCCCGAGGCGCCGGCAGGCGCCCCGCCGGCGCCGACGCCGCTGATGGTCGCGTCGAGTCCGCTCCCGAGCCGCGCAGCGACACGCGCAGTGAGCCGGCACCGCGGCCGGAGCCCCGCGTTGAGCGGCCGGCCGCCGAGTTTCGCTCGTATGCGCCGCCGGTCTACGATCCGGCGGAGCGCGCGAACTCCGAGAAGCGCGAGCCGAATCCGTACGACCGCGCCTTCGACCGCACCGACGGGCCGGAGCGCACCGAACAGCCTCGCGAACCGCGCGGCGAGCGCCCGGAACGTCCCGACCGTCCAGAGCGTCCTTTCGATAACCGTCGTGAGCGCGGCGGTCGCCGCCGTGGCCGTCATCGCAACCGCGAACGTGGGGAGCGCCCAGGTGGCGCCCCGTTTGCGGGCGACCGTCCGGACGCACAGGATCGTCCGCCCCGCCCCGCAGCCGACTTTGGTGGGGAGCGGCCGGAGCGCCCCGAACGTCCCGACCGTCCGGAACGCCAGGAGCGTCAGGGCGGCTTCGACAATGATCGCCGCAATGGTCGGCGTGGACGGAATCGATTCCGTCGCGGTGGTGGTGGTGGTGGCGGCGGTGGCGGAGGTCCGGTAGGCGGAGGCGCCGAACGCCCCGACGCGGGCTTCGACCGGGCACCGCAGACGCCGGTTGCCGTCGAAGGTACGATGTCCGGCTGGTTCGATGCGTCTCGTGACGGCGGCTTCCTGCGCCGTCCGGTGAACAGCTACCTCCCCGACCCTGCCGACCCGTTCATTCCGCCCGCACTGGTGCGCCTGCATCAGCTGCGTCGCGGCGACAAGCTCGACGTCACCTACGGACGCGATCACCGCGGCCGCAACGTCGTGGTCGAGGTTCAGCAGCTCAACGACGGCTCACCGGTGGTGCTCGAAAAGCGCCCCGACTTCAATACGCTCACGGCGAGCTACCCTGACCGGAAGCTCACCCTCGAAACCGGGAAGCCGGCCAAGACGGGTCCTGAGCTTACGCGTCGCGCCATCGACCTCATCGCACCCATTGGCTATGGCCAGCGTGCCTTGATCGTCGCGCCGGCGCGCGCTGGTAAGACGACACTGCTTCAGGCCATCGTTGAAGGCGTCGCCATCAATCACCCCGAGGCGGCGCTCCTCGTCCTCCTCGTGGACGAGCGTCCCGAAGAAGTCAGCGAGATGATCACGTGGGGCTACGGCGAGGTCGTTGCCTCCAGCTTCGACATGCCGCCCAAACGCCATGTGGAAGTCGCCGAAATGACCCTCGAGCGAGCGCGCCGCCTCGTCGAGCAGGGTAAGGACGTCGTCATCGTGCTCGACTCGATCACCCGTCTGGCGCGTGCACACAACACCGTCGATCGCGGCACCGGGCGCACCATGTCCGGCGGCCTCGATGCCACCGCCATGCAGAAGCCCAAGGCGTTCTTCGGCTCGGCGCGCATGATCGCCGAGCAACACGGCGGTGGCTCGCTCACGATCATCGCCACGGCGCTCGTCGAAACCGGCTCGCGCATGGACGACGTGATCTTCGAAGAGTTCAAGGGCACCGGCAATTGCGAGATCAAGCTCGATCGCTCGCTCGCCGATCGCCGCATCTTCCCCGCGTTCGATATCGCCACCAGCGGTACGCGGCGCGAAGAAAAGCTCTATCGCCCCGACCAGCTCGAAAAGGTGCACCTGTTGCGCCGCGGTCTCCATCAGTTGCCGCCGCAGGCGGGGATGGAGTGGCTCATCAAGCGTATCGCGGCCACCTCCAACAATGATTCGCTGTTGGACGGGCTCTAATCGGCCCGTTGGACGCGCAATCCATGTAATGAAAGAGCGGGGATCGAAACAGTATTCGGTCCCCGCTCTTTTTTGCGCCGTATTCCGAAATCCGCCATCAACGGCGGCCAGCATGTGACGGTCGTGCCGGCACTGTGACGATCACGCCGAGTTCCTAAAGATCGCTGCGTACCGCCCGATACCACTCTGTGTGGCACTCGCGGGCGATGAAGCCCGATTCGCGTGATTCGCTGTTCTCTTGCCGACCTCCATGTTCCGTACTCTGTCTCTGCGAGCCAAGATTTTGGCTCTCCCCGTTGTCGCCGCGGTCGGGTTTCTGACCACGCTCGGCACTACCGTGGTCCTGGGCCGTCGCGCTCAGGCCGAACTGGTTTCCATTCGCACGGGGTACTCACCGGCGCTCGAGCTCACGCGCTCACAGTTTGCGCTGCTCGAGAGCTATCAGCGCGCGCTGCGTGACGCCGTGGGGGCGAGCGACACGGCCGCCATTTCACAGGCGGATACGATCATCAAGGCGTTCGCCGCGACGGGTGACTCGTTGTCGGCGAATCCCACGGTGAACCGTGCGGATGAGGCTGCGACCGTTGCCCTGTTCAAGGCGTATACGGAGCAGGCCAAAGGCACGAGCATCGGCATGATCTCGGGCTCCATGGAAGATCTCATGGGCGGCATGACCGGCGTGAAGGAGAAGTACGCCGCGCTGTCCAAGTCGCTCAGCGAGCAGATCGCCGCCCGCCAGAAGGGCATTGCCGATGCGTATGCGAGCGCCGACAAGGTGCAGAGCACGACGTTGGCGGTCACTACCGGCGTCCTCGTCGTGGCGTTGGCCGCGCTCGGTGTGCTCGCATGGGGAACGCTTGCGAGCGTCATCACCGCCATGCGTCAGCTGTCCGACACTGGTCGTGACATTGCGCGCGGCAAGATCGACGTGCAGGTAGACATCGAAAGCAAGGACGAAATCGGCGAGCTCGCTGAGGCGTTCCGCGGAATGATCGCGTACATCGGCGGCGTCGCCCATGCGGCCGATCGCCTTGCCAACGGCGATCTGTCCGCCAAGGTCGAAGTGCGTAGCGAACACGACGTCCTGTCGCGCAGCATCAACGGCGCCACCGAAACGCTGCAGGGCGTGACGGGCGAAATCGCCACCGTCATCGAAGCGGCGAAGCACGGCGATCTCTCCAAGCGCGGCAACCCGGAGCAGTTCCGTGGCGCGTACGCCGAGCTCATCACCGGCACCAACGTGACGCTCGACGCGGTCATCGAGCCGATTACGGAAGCGAAGGATGTGCTGGCGCGCGTGGCGGCCAAGGATCTCTCGGCGCGGGTGCGTGGCAACTATGTGGGCGAACATGCGGCGATCAAGGAATCGCTCAACATGGCGCTCGAAAACATCGCCGAAGTCTTCGCCTCGCTCACCACGGCCATCAGCCAGGTGAACTCGGCGGCGCGTGAGATCGGTGACGGTAGCCAGGAACTGGCGAGCGGCGCGGCCGATCAGGCCGGCGCGATCGATCAGGTGTCGAATCGCATCACGGTGGTCGAGGAGCGTACGAAGGCCAACGCGGCCGATGCCGCCGAAGCCCGCGCCGCCATGGACAAGGCGACGCAGACGACCGAGCAGGGTGTGGAACGCATGACGGCGCTGGCCGATGCGGTGGCCGAGATCAAGCGCTCCGCCGACTCGACGGCCAAGATCGTCAAGACGATCGACGAGATCGCCTTCCAGACGAACCTGCTGGCGCTCAACGCGGCCGTCGAAGCGGCACGTGCTGGTGATGCAGGCAAGGGCTTCGCGGTGGTCGCCGACGAAGTGCGCAGCCTCGCCATCCGTGCGTCGGAAGCGTCACGCAACACCGCCACGCTCATCGAAGAATCGGTGGCGAAGGCGGAGACGGGTGTGCAGCTCAATGAAAGCGTGAAGCGTCGCCTCGAGGAAATCCGGACGGGTGTGCAACGCGCCTCGACGATCATGAACAACATTGCCGAAGGTGCCGTGGAGCAGGAGCGTGAACTCTCCGAGGTCACGTCCGCCATGTCGCAGATCAGTGGCTTGACGCAGCGGACCGCTGCGAATGCCGAAGAGTCGGCGAGTGCGGCGGCAGAATTGTCGGCGCAAGCGTCGGAAATGCAGGAGTTGGCGTCGCAGTTCGATGTGGGTGACCGCGGTCACGCGGCGCCCCGTCAGCCGCAGCAGTCGCAGGCGCCGACGCGTCGTGCGACGACTGCGCCGAGTACGGCTCCGGCAGCACCGCGTGGCAAGCGCGCACCGGCCAAGGCCAAGGCTGCCAGCCGTGCAACGGCGGGTGCCGCTGCCAAGAGTGACGATGTGTTTCCGGTGAGTGCGACCGCGCTCATCCCGTTCGACGATGACGACGCGTCCGACGACGTGCTCGGCTCGTTCTGATCTCTCTCCGGGCGTCGTAGCCTGCGACGCCCGGCAGTCTTCCCAATACGGAACCTCCTTAAAGATGACTATCCAGAAGATGGTCCGCGGCGTCGCGGGCTTGACCATTCTCCTTGCTCCGGCCCTTGCCAGCGCTCAGGAAGAACGCCTGTCCATTCACGGCTCGGCCAATCTGGCCTACGGCAAGTCGGACAAGCTTCCCATCAACGGCGTGACGCAGGACGGCACGTCGGACTATCGCATCATTGCGCTGCAGTTCGGTTACAAGATTTCGGATAAGGATCGTGTGGTCACGCAGCTGTTGCACCGCAAGATTGGCAGCAGCCCGCTGAATGCGATTACCCCGGACATCGATCCGGTGTGGGCGTTCTATGAGCGTCGCTTCGACAATGGCACGTCGGTGAAGGTGGGTCGTAATCCACTGCCGCGCGGCCTCTTCAATGAGATTCGCTACATCGGTACGCTGCTTCCGACGTTCCGCGTGGGCAATGCCGTGTACGGCGAGACGCTCGAGTATCTGGATGGCGCCGTGGTGCGCAAGCCGTTCGAGCTTGGCAGCGATTGGAAGCTCGACGTCTCCGCGTTTGCGGGCGGCTACAGCATCAAGGCGCAGCTTCCTGGGGCGACAGGCATCAGCACCATCAACTCGCGTAACGAGAACTCGTTCGGCACGCAGGTGTTCCTGAACACGCCGATCGAAGGAGTTCGTGTTGGCGCGTTCTACAACAACTACCTGGGCACGCCGAGCGCGACGCTTCCGGAAGCGCAGCGCCCCAATCGTACGACCACGATGATGTACTCGGCCGAGGCGGTGTTCTCCAAGGTGTTTGCCCGCTCGGAACTCACGACGTTCAAGCAGACGAAGGCGCCGAATTTCGTCGACTTCACGTCGTACTACGTGCAGGGCGGCATTACGCCGACGGACAAGATCACGTTGGTGACGGAGTACAGCTCGGGCACGAATATCGTGCGCTTTGCGGGCACGCCCCTTCCCGACCTCGACCTCCCGCTGAACAACGACCTCACGATCGGCGTGGCGTACAAGCCGAACGCGCAGGTGGCCTTCAAGCTCGAAGGGCATCAGGTGGAAGGCTATTCGTTCGACCGTCCCGTGCCGTCGATCATTCCGCCCACGGCACCGCCGCTGGTGGCACGCCTCGCGCCGAAGTCGAAGACGTACTTCGCGCTGGCGTCCGTCGCGTTCACCTTCTGAGGATCCGACCATGACGCGATTCTTCAAGACCGTGGCGTTTGCACTGGTGGCCGTCGTAGCCGCCGCCGTGCCGGCCAAGGCGCAGGATTTCAAAGTGATCGTGAACAGCGCCAACAGCACGTCGGATCTGTCGGCCGACGTAGCCGCGAAGCTGTTCCTCAAGCAGACGCCCAAGTTCCCCAACGGCACGGCCGCTCAGCCGGTCGATCTCAGCAAGTCGAGCCCGGTGCGCGCGGCGTTCAGCAAGGCGGTGCTGAGCCGCCCGGTGCCCGCAGTGGAGACCTACTGGCAGCAGCAGATCTTCTCGGGCAAGGACGTCCCGCCCGCTGCCAAGGCGAGCGACGACGATGTGATCGCGTTCGTGAAGGCGAACCCGGGCGCCATTGGCTACGTCAGCGCGGGTGCGTCCACGGCCGGTGTGAAGGTCATCGACGTCAAGTAAGCGCGTTCGACCTTCAACACATTCCTGAACACAAAACCCGGAACTGATCAGTTCCGGGTTTTGTGTATGGGTAGCGAGTTTGCGTTACGGCTTGCGTGCGCGTTCGCCGAACTCTTCGTACAACACCGCCGCCGCGCGGATGCCGAGCTGGTAATTCTCCTGGCTGATCCACTCGTTGGGGGCGTGCGCGTTTTCGCCGGGAAGACCGAAGCCCATGAGGAGTACGGGCGCGCCAAGAATGCGTTCGAAGTCGCCGACCACGGGGATGCTGCCGCCTTCGCCTGTAATCACGGGCTCGCGTCCGAACGCCGCCTCGAGTGCCGCTTTGCCGGCGTCGATGATGGGGCCCTGCAAATCGGCGCGCCACGGACGTCCGCCGTGCAGATGCTCCACCATGACCGTGACACCCGGAGGCGCGACGCGATCGACGTGATCCTGCACCAGCTCCGCGATCTTCTCGGGTTCCTGGTCGGGCACGAGACGGAAGCTCACCTTCGCCATGGAGACGGCGGGGAGAACGGTTTTGGCGCCTTCGCCGGTGTAGCCGCTGAGCAACCCATTCACTTCGCACGTGGGGCGTGTCCAGAGGCGCTCGAGTGTCGTGTACCCCGGTTCTCCGCCCAATCCGGTGACGCCGACTTCGTGCATGAGCGCGTCATCGCTGAACGGCAGCGTACGCATCTGCGCGCGTACATGATCGGGGAATGGCCGCACGTCGTCGTAGAAGCCGGGGATGGCGATGCGCCCGGTGTCGTCGTGCATGGTCGCGAGAATGCGCGCCAGCGCCATGGCCGGGTTCACGACGGCGCCGCCGTACATGCCGCTGTGCAAATCACCATTGGCGCCGCGCACATTGATTTCGAGATACGCCATGCCGCGCAGCGACGAGAGAATGCTGGGAATACCCGGCGCGAACATGGTGCTGTCGGAAATGACGACGGCGTCGCAGGCCAAGCGTGTCTTCTCGCGCTCGAGGAACTGCTCGAGGTTCACACTCCCGACTTCTTCTTCACCTTCGGCGAGCACGATGACGTTGACCGGCAGCGTCCCGCGTGCCGCGAGATGCGCTTCGAGCGCCTTGATGTGCAGATACAGCTGCCCCTTGTCGTCGACGGAGCCGCGCGCGTAAATGCGGCAGTCGCGCAGTGTGGGCTCGAAGGCCGGTGAGGTCCAGAGCTCCAGCGGCTCGGCGGGTTGCACGTCGTAGTGGCCGTAGATGAGCAGTGTCGGCGCACCCGCTGGTGCCTTGCGCCACTCACCGACAACAATGGGATGTCCGGGCGTGGCTTCGAGCGTGGCGTCGAAGCCAATGCGGGTGAGCGAGTCGGCGACGAACTGCGCGGCCGCTGCGCAATCGGCTTTGTGCTCCGAACGTGCCGACACCGACGGGATGCGCAGGAAGGCGAAGAGTTCGTCGAGCGCGCGCGCGTCGTGCGCATCGCAATACTGCGCGAGATCAGCCGGAATACGGGACATGAGAGAGGCGATGGGTGAGGGCTATTTGCGACCGACAGTCATACCCAGCGCCGCAGCGCCGAGACCGAGGGTGAGCGAGAGCGCGATGTAGGCGACGGCGCGACCGGTGCGCCCCTGCTGCAACAGCAGGAGGGTTTCCGCGCTGAAGGTGGAGAAGGTGGTGAAGCCACCACACAGTCCCGTGGTCAGCGCGAGACGAACCAGCTGATTGCTGTCGGGGGCGTCGAACAGTCTGCTCAGGAGGCCGAGCAGGAATGAGCCGGTCACGTTGACGAGGAGCGTGGCCAGCGGAAAGGTGGCGCCGGCCGGGGTCATGAAGAGTGTGACCAGATACCGCAGCACACTGCCTACGGCACCGCCCATAGCGACCACCATCACCGCCGAGAGTGTGGGTGCGCTATTCACGGCTGCGGTGGATGCGTGGGGCTTTCGGTCGGCACATCGCGGGCAATGCGATAGAGCCACACGCGGCGCGTTGCGACTTCACCGCTGTTGCGACGGAGTGAGACCAGCGCCCCCTGCTTGGAGTCCTTGAACCAAGAGCCGACTACGCGCGCGAGCGAGTCGCCCTTGGCGTCGGCGTCAAAGGCCACCACGAGTCCATCGCCCGGGCGCACCTTCTGCCAGGCGTTGGGCCACACGTCGTACTGGTTCGTACGCCCGCCAAGGTTGAGGGCAAACACCATCGGCTGATCGGGCAGATGGAATGCCAATTCGGAGGCATCCTGATAGCGATCGGCCGCCACCCACCGGTCCACCGTCCCGTCGAGAAACGGGTCTTGGCGGGCGGTCTGCATGGCGGCCGCGAGCGTCGTCCAACCGTGGGCACGGGCGATGGGGTCTTTGCGCGGCGCCACGGGCAGCACGGGCGTGAACGCCTGGACGCCAACGATGGCCAGCAGCACCGCGGCGAAAGCCAAGCCACGTCGCCACCACACGCCGCGCACGGCGGACTGCTCGCTGGTGGCGAGCAGCATCATGGCGCCGGGGTAAATCATGGCGGGCCAGTTGGCTTCGACGGGACGGCGCCAGGCACTTACGGCGAAGAACGCCAGCGGCGCCACGGAGATGACCGCGAGCGCGAAGCGCCGCACGGTGGTGTCGGTGGGCTGCGCCGTATGGCGCGCCGCCCACCCGTCGCGCAGGGCCCACCACACCACCATTGCCAACAGGGCAAAGAGAATGGGTGAGGCGAGACCGATCTGGCCACCGACCATCTCGAGTTCGCGCGAAATGGGATTGCCGCGGGTTGCGGCATTGAAGCCGTGGCCAAGCTGAAAGCGGAACGAGATCCAATCATTGAGGGCGTTCCAGATCACCACCGGGGCAAAAAGCGTGAGGGCGATGGCGCTGGCCACCCACGGACCGGCATCGAGATAGCGCCGGCGAAGCGCGGGGTGCACGAGGCACGCAACGACGAGGCCCATGGGCAACAGCACGGCCGTGTACTTGGAGACGAAGGCCCCGCCCAAGGCGACGCCGGCGACCACCCACCAGGCGAAGCTCGCGAGTGACCGGACGGGATGCGCCAGCGCGCGTTCGACGGCCAGGAGGGCGACCATCGCCGTAGCGAAGAGCGCGGCGTCGGGGGTGGCGAGTACGAGGCCGAGGGTGGCGATGGGGAGCAGCGCCATGAGCATCGCGGCGCGGCGCGCGGCAGTCGCCCCCGGCGCGCCTCGCCCAGCGAGTTGCCACGCGCAGATCACAGCGGCCCCATGCGTGACGAGCGCGGCGATGGCGGGCCCAGCTCGGACGCCCGCGACCGTGTTACCGAAGAGCTCGACGCCCAGCGTGATGAGGAGAGCGATGCCCGGCGGATGATCGAAATAGCCCCCTTCGAGCCGACGGGTCCATTCCCAGTAATAGGTCTCGTCTGGGAGCAACGGGACGAACGCCGACAGGAGCAACCGGAGCAGTGCGGCTCCTACGATCCAGCCGGCGACCAGCAGCCACTGCGTGGTCCGTTCCTGCCGGGGGAGAGAAGACGCAGCGTTTTCCATGACCCGCGTAAGTTGCATGGGGGGGCACGCGAGATGAAGCGGCTCTCGGCGCTCGAGATCTCAGTCTCCAGACTCAAGACTCGAGACGGAGAGGCTGAGAGTCGAGAGCCGAGACTCTGATAGGCGTGAGAGTCGAGTAACGCAGGGGCGAGAAGCCAGACGCCCCCTCGCCGCTCGCTCCTGGGTGACTCAACTCTCACACCTATCCGGGCTGGCTTCTCGCCCTCTCGGCTCTCGGCCTCTCCGTCTCGATTCTCCCACTCAGCTCTGAGACGCGAGGAGGGTGAGCCGCATGAGCCTCCTCGCCCGGCCGGACTCTTGCACCCGCTGTTCTGGCCGTGCTTGCCGGCGGGTGAACGCTCCGTCAGCTTCAGGGGTACACCCCCAAGGGCGGTCGTGCCGGTGGCGTAACGGTTACGGCTGCCGACGGCGGGGCGTCCTATATGTGGTTACCTCCGGCTGCCCCGCATGGGCCAGTCGATTTTCACTCTTTGTTTCCAGGACGGAGCTGCATGCTGGCCGCAGACCGAATTGCGTCTTTCTCCCGCGTGTTGGGTGCCCGCCGTCTGGGTGCCGCGCTGCTTGTAGCCGCGCTTGGCACAACGACCGCCTGCCTCGACCTCAAGCCGCCCGCTGCCTGTACGGTGAGTGTGGCGCCGGCGTCCCTGACGCTGCCGGTGAATGGCGCCGCCACCATCGTCGGCACCGCCTTCAACTGCGACGGCAACTCGATCCGCAACAAGCGGGTGAACTTCTCGTCGAGCAACTCGGCGGTCGTCACCGTCACCACCGAAGGCAACGTGATCGCCGTGGGGGTGGGTACCGCCACGGTCTCCGCCACCGCCGACGGCAAGAGTGCGTCGGTCCCGGTCACCGTCACGCCCGAGCAGGCGGCGACCGTGACCATCACCCCGAACACGCTCACGCTGCGCCGTACCAACACGCGTCAGCTGGCGGCCGTCGCGCGAAACAGCCAGAACGTGATCATCACGGGGCGGACGTTCCGCTGGAGCTCGAGCAACTCCTCCATTGTGTCGGTCGACCAGAACGGCTCGCTCACGGCGATTGCCGCGGGAGGGCCGGTGGTCATTACGGCAGAGTCGGATCAGACGGTTGGGAGCGCGAGCATTCTGGTCACCGAGATTCCCATCGGCGCCTGCAGTCTGACTCCGACGAACACTAAGGTGACGGTGGGGCAGACCGCGCAGCCGGTGCTGGCGTTGCGGGATACCGCCAACAACCCGCTGCCGACACTCGGCCGCGCCATCAGCTGGACGAGCGACAACGAAACCGTCGCGGTCGTGTCGAATTCAGGCTTTGTGACCACGCGTCGGGCGGGACGGGCGACGATCACCGCCTCTCCCATCGAGAATCCGCAGATCCGTTGCACGGCGACCGTCGAAGCCGTGGATCCCCGCATCGACAAGGTCATCATTTCGCCGCGCGTGGGCTCGCTCCGCCTTGGCGTCCCGCGGTCCTTCGGCGTGCTGTTGCTCGACTCGGCGAACGTGCAGATCCCCACGGGCCGCATTGTCACCTGGAGCACCAATACGCCCACGGTCGTTCAGGTCTCGCAGGTTGGCATCGTCACCGGGCTCACCCTCGGCACCGCCCGCATCATTGCCAGCTCGGAAGGCGTGAGCGACACGGTGACGCTCTCGGTGACGCGCGTCCCGGTGCAGACCATTTCGGTCACCCCGTTGCAGGCGACCGTCACCGAAGGACAGACGGTCCAGCTCCGTGCGACGGTCACCGACTCCGCCGGCGTCGACGTGACGGATCGCCCGGTGGAATGGATCACAAGCGATCCGTCGCGGGCTACCGTGAACAGCAACGGACTCGTGACGACGATCTCAGCGGGCACCGTCGTGATCTCGGCGACCTCTGAAAACCGGGCAAGCCAGGCCTCCATCATCATTCAGCAGATCCCGGTCGACTCGATCATCGTGCCGGCGACATTCTCGATCACGCGTGGCAGCACGCTGCCGTTCGCCATCGAGTTGCGCGACGCGGCGGGCAACATTCTTCGCAACCGGATCGTGGATCTCCGCAGCAGTCGTCCCGACGTGGCCAATGTGCCGTCTACGACGTCGACGGCGCAGGTGGCCGTGACCGGCCTGCAGGTGGGCACCGCCACGATCACGCTGCAGGCACTCAACAGCGTGACGGGTCAGGCGCAAGGCAAGGTCAGTACGATCACGGTGACGGTGACGGCGCCGGCGACAGGACCCACGTCCCCTCCACCAGCGCCTCTCAAGCGCTGATCACCATGTGATATTTTGAGGAGTCCCCGTCTGACGATGGGGACTCCTCGACGTTTCCCCCCCGGCGTCCTGCCATTCCGAGCCTCCCGTCATGTCTTCCGTCGCTGTTCCTGCCAAGCCTTCGTTCCTGCGTGATCTGTTCGCGGGAGACATCAACGAGTCATTGCTCTTTCCGTATCCGGCCACGCTCGATGCGCGCGATCCTGAAGAAGCGCGCACCGTGCAGCGCCTCGTGGATGCGGTCAACGCGATGGTCGCCTCAGGACTGATCGACCCGAAGCGCTTCGACGAGCAGGAGAGCATCGACGAGGCGGTGGTGCAGGCATTCGCCAAAGCAGGCCTGCTCGCCTTGACCATTCCCAAGGCGTACGGGGGACTCGGTCTGTCGGCGAGTGCCTACGCCCGCGTCTTCGGTGCGGTCGCCTCCATCGATGCGTCGCTCGGGGTGCTCATTGGCGTGCACTGCGGTCTTGGCAGCAAAGCCGTGGTGATCGCGGGCAACGATGAGCAGAAGGCGCGCTATCTGCCGGGACTGGCTCGCGGTGAAACGCTCGCCGCCTACGCGTTGACGGAGCCGGAAACCGGTTCCGACGCACAGCATATCGTCACGCGCGCCGAACGCAGTGCGGACAACACGGGCTGGGTACTGAATGGTCGGAAGCACTGGATCGGCAACGGACAGCGCGCGGGCGTGATCGCGACCTTCGCGCAGACGCCGGTGCAGCGGAACGGCGAGACGGTCATGCGTCCCACGGCGTTCATCATTCGTCCCGACATGCCGGGGTTCCGAGTGGATGGCACCATTCGCAAGCTGGGCATTCGCGCGTCGACGCAGGCCGAGTTGGTGTTCGAGAATCTCTTCGTACCCGACGACCATGTGCTCGGCGAAGTCGGGAAAGGCTTCCGAGTGGCTGTGAATGCACTCAACGCGGGACGCCTCTCGCTCGCGTCTGGTTGCACGTCGGCCTGCAAGAAGTTGCTGGGGGAGTTTACGCGCTACGCCGAAGCCCGCACGCAATTCGGCGACACCCTGGCGAGCTTCGAGATCACGCAGCGCAAGATGGCCACGATGGCGAGCGAGACCTACGCCGCGGACGCGATGGTCGGCGCACTCGCCGCGGCGCTCGACACGGACAACATCGATGCCTCACTCGAGGCTGCGTGCATCAAGGTGTTTGCGAGCGAACTGGTATGGCGCAGCTCCGACGAGCTGGTGCAGCTGGCCGGTGGTCGCGGGTTCGTGAAGCCGTGGCCGTACGAGCGGTACCTTCGCGATGCGCGCATCAATCGCATTTTCGAAGGGGCCAATGAAATCCTGCGCCTGTTCGTGGGGCTGAACGGGATTCAAGGTCCCGCCGAAGAGCTCAAGGAAATCGCCGGCGCGCTCAAGAATCCCATTCAGAACTGGGTGCTTGTCTCCAGCTTTGCGGCCGACCGTGTGGCGAGTGCGTTCGGCAAGCGTGATCGTTTTCAGATGACGTTGCATCCGCTGCTCAAGACGCATGCGACGTACGTCGAGAAGCACGTGGCCGAACTCGCCAAAGCCACGCAGCAGGCCGTCACGACGCACAAGAAAGAGATTCTGCAGCGACAGCTGGTGGTGGAACGCCTGGCCGATATGGCCATCGAGCTCTATGCGCGCGCCACGACCATATCACGCACGCAGAAGCTCATCGAGGAGCGCGGGGCCGATGCCTGTGTACGCGAGATCGCGCTCACTGAGCTCTTCTGCGTGCAGAGCGGACGCCGCTTTCGCGCGCTGCGTGTGGAGCTCGACAGCGACGCGGGCGAGCAGATTGACGCGCTTCGCCGTTCCATTGCGCAGCGTGTACGTGCCGAGCACGGATACGCCTCGAGCGATGCGTTGCTCGATGTCGCGGTCCCGCCGCTGCCTTCGTGGAGCCTGACGCGCGATGAGCAGGCGCGCGCCGTGGAGCCCAAGGGCTAAGCCCTTGGGCGGCGGGCGTCAGACTTCGTTTTTGAGCAGTCCGAGCTTGAGCGCGAACTTCACGTAGTCGGTACGGTGCGTGAGGCCAAGCTTCTCGCCGATGCGCTGCTTGTACGTGTCGACCGTCTTGGGCGAGATGGTGAGATGTTCACCGATTTCCGGCGCCGTGTAGCCCTCGGCGACCATTTTCAGCACGACCTGCTCGCGATCGGTGAGCTTCTCGAAACGTGTGCGCTCTTCGGCATTGCCGTCGCGCTTGGCGAGGCCGCGCGCGAGCGCGCGGGCGGCCGTCGGCTGCACGTACACATCACCGGCGGCCACGGTACGCACGGCGTCGACCAGCTCGCGATCGGCGACCGACTTGAGCAGGTACCCGCCCGCGCCCGCTTCGAGCAGCGCGACCAGATGCTCATCTTCGGTGTGCATGGTGAGCACCAACACACGACGCGTAGGCGGTTCGTCGGAGCGCTGAACACGCGCGGCGTTGGCCTTCTGCAGCTCGCGCGTGGCCGTCAGCCCGTCCATTTCGGGCATGGACAGGTCCATGACGATCACGTGCGGGTCGAGTCGTTCGGCCAACGCGAGAGCATCCTTGCCGGAACCACCTTCACCGACGACCGTGATGTCCTTGGCGGTCGACAGTACGGCTTTCAGACCGGAGCGAACGATCTGATGGTCGTCGACGAGAACCACGCGAATAAGGTCAGGGCGCATGGCGGCAAGTTACGACATGGACCCAAGGTCCGGAAAGCCCTCGCGGTCTAGACCTGATCGTTTCCGAAGGCTGTTTCGCCGCTCTTGAAGATCCGGAACAGGTACACGAAGCTGGGCAGCAGAATGGCGGTCCCGACGGCGAGCGCACCAACAGTGAGTTGCAGCGTGACGTGTGGCGCCGCGAGTGACGTAATGGTGCGATCCGGAGGGAGAATCCAGGGAAACTGCGTCCAGGCCCATCCCCAGAGGATGAAGCTGGCCTGCGCCGCGGCGGCCAACCGTGCCACCTGAAAGCGACGCGTCCCCAATGCCCAGAGCGAAAGCACCGCGGCCAAGGCCGTTACGCCATGCATGGCCAACGCGGTGGTGCCGCGGGTGAGCCCACTGAAGAGGAGCGGATTTTCCACGCGCGCCAAGAGCAGGGTGGCGGCGGCGGTCAACAGCAAAGCGAGCTGCGACTGCTGGGCCCGGCGGCGAAAGAGATCGCGGAGCGCATCGTCGGGAGCTTCGACCGTCAGATAGCTTGCCGCCAGAAAGGCGAAGAGCATGAGCGTGAGCAGCCCGACCGCCCACGGGAAGGGCGACGCGAACCACGGGTCGATGAAACGCTGCATGAAGGTCAGCGCCGCCGCCTCCTTGGCCGTGCGCATGGGGACCGCGCCACTGGCCACTGTCCCGAGGCACACACCAAGAATTATGGGCGTGAGCAAGCTGGCCATGGAGAAGATGCGTCCCCAGCGGCGCTGCACGGCGTCCTGCTTGCTGTCGTAGGTGCGAAAGGTGAAGGCCGAGCCTCGCAAGACGATTCCCACCAGCATGATCGTGATGGGAACGTGCAACTCGGTGGAGAGGTGCGCGAACGCCTTGGGGAAACAGGTGAAGAGCAACACCACCACGAGAATGAGCCAGACGTGGTTGGCTTCCCAGATGGGTCCGATAGCGTTGGCAATGAGCGCGCGCTGTTCATCACGTCGCTGCCCGCGCGCAAAGAGATCCCACACGCCGCCGCCAAAGTCCGCGCCGCCGAGCAGCACGTATGCATTCAGCGACAGCACCATGACACCCGCTACGATGTGCGGCAGCGTCCACGTGATATCCGTGGGATTCACGGCGCCTTGGTGCTCGGGCTCTGATGCGCGCCGGTGACGCGCAACGCAATCGGCAGTTCATTGGTCAGCCCAAGCGGAGCGGGCGTTACCCCCGTCTTGAGAATCTGACGCCAGAGCAGGAAGAGCACCGTGATCGCCAAGCCGATGTACAGCGCGGTGAACAACGCGAACGTGACACCAAGTCCCGGCATCGGCGTGACCGCTTCAGCAGTCCGCAGCACGCCTTGTACGATCCATGGCTGACGTCCGACTTCGGTCACCGTCCAGCCGGCTTCGAGCGCAATGAACCCGAGCGGTGATGCAAGCATGATCGCGAGCAGAAAACGCCGATCGTCGGGGAGCGCCACGCCCTGTCCGCGCTTGCGCTGCCACCAGCGAAACGCGCCGAACAGGGCAAGCGCTGCCATGATGGAGCCGCAACCGACCATGATCTGAAACGCCAGGTGCACGATACCGAGCGGTGGGCGATCCTCGGCCGGTACACTATCCACGCCCGGTACGACCGCGTTGGCATCACCATGCAACAGCAACGAGATCACGCCGGGAATTTCGATAGCGCCGCGGTGCTCGAGCGTGACTTCGTTGGGCCATCCACCAATGACGAACGCCGCGGGGCCCGTGCGCAGGTGCCCTTCCATCGCGGCGAGCTTCACCGGCTGACGTTCAGCGACGTCGCGCGCACTCCAGTCACCGCTGAGGGGCTGCACGACCGCCGCGGGTAAGCCGATCACGAGCGCGATCTGCAGCGCCGCACGATGGAAGGCGCGATGCAGTGTTCCACGCCACAGCGCCAACGCGTGAACGCCGGCCACCGCGAACCCCGTCGCGGCAAACGCGGCGAGCGTCATGTGCACGATCTGCGATGGGGCCGCCGCATTGAACATCGCCGCGAGCGGATCGACGTTGGTCACTTGCCCGTTCACCATATCGAAGCCGGCGGGGGCGTTCATCCACGCATTCGCGCACACCACGAAGGCGCCGCTCAGCGCACCACTGACCGCGACGACTACGCCCGCCGCAAAGTGCGCCCGCGGCGGAATGCGCTTCCACGCATACAGGTAAATGCCAAGAAAGATGGCTTCCGTAAAGAACGCAAACCCTTCGAGCGAGAAGGGCATGCCGATGACGGCACCGGCGTGCTCCATGAACGTGGGCCACAGCAAACCGAGTTCGAAGCTGAGTACCGTGCCTGACACGGCACCGACCGCAAAAAGAATGGCGGTCCCCTTCGCCCATCGTTTGGCCAACTCCAGCAACACCGGATCACGCGTCTTGAGCCAGCGCCACTCCGCAATGACCATGAGCGCCGGCATGCCGATGCCGACCACGGCAAAGACAATGTGAAACGCCAGCGACATCGCCATCTGCGATCGCGCGAACAACAGATCTGACATCATGCGAAACAAAGAACCAACGAGTGACGCGCGTTCCTCAAGCCGTCACGCTGGCAAGGATCTGCCCCGAGCAATGCCCGAAACCGATGCGTCCCACGCCGTCACGCTCGGCATACGCCGTCATGATCACCTCGTCGCCATCGGCCAGAAAGCCGCGGGTCTCTCCGTTGGGAAGCGTAATGGGCTCGGCCGCACGCGACGTCAACTCGAGCAGACATCCACGACTGTCAACCGACGCACCGGAAATGGTGCCGCTCCCCAACAGATCGCCCGAGCGCATGTTGCAGCCACTGCTCGCGTGATGTGTGAGCATCTGCGCAAAGCTCCAGTACAGATCGAGCGCGCTCCCCTGCGAAATTCTTACCGCCGGTTCGTTGGCGTCGCGCATGCGTGGCGTTCGCAACCAGACTTCCACGGTGAGCGCGAAGCCGCCCTGCGCACGATCGGAGGCCGCGGTGAGATACGGCAGTGGAGCGGGATCACCTTCGGCGCGCGGTGCCAGCGGCGCACGAAACGGCTCGAGCGCTTCGAGCGTGACAACCCACGGGCTGATCGTGCTCGCAAAGTTCTTGGCGAGAAACGGGCCGAGCGGTTGATACTCCCACGCCTGGATGTCGCGTGCCGACCAATCGTTCAGCAGGCAGAGTCCCCACAGATGCGATTCGGCATCCGCGATGGCGATCGTGTCGCCCAGTGCATTGCCGGTCCCGACGAACGCACCGAGCTCCAACTCGTAATCGAGTGAGCGCGATGGTCCCACCGAGGGCTCGGCGTCATTGGGCCCTTTCCGTTGTCCCAAGGGCCGCCGCACGGCGGTCCCCGACGGCACGATGCTCGACGCGCGTCCGTGGTACCCGATGGGCACCCACTTGTAGTTGGGGAGCAGCGGATTGTCGGGACGGAACATGGCGCCCACGTTGGTGGCGTGGTGCACCGACGCATAGAAGTCGGTGTAGTCGCCCACCTGCACCGGCAGAAACAGCTCGGCCTCGCGCTGCGATACGAGCGCGTGCTGCGCTGTTTGCCGACGATGGGCCGACGCATCTTCGCGCAGCAGTTCGAGCACCGCGGTGCGCAACGCGCGACGCGCCGCGCCCCCGAGTGCCATCAATGCATTGAGCGAAGGTGACGCACAGGCGCGGGCCGCGCGCTGAAGGACATCTTGTGTCTCGGGAGCGCCCGCGTCGAACAGGCCGGCCGCCTGGCACGCGGCGACATCAAGAATGTCGTCGCCGATGGCCACGCCAACCCGCGGCGCTTCGGTGCTGTTGGCGCGGCGGAACACGCCGAACGGCACATTCTGCAGTGAGAAATCCGGGTGCCCGTTGGCGCTGGTCACCCAGCTGCGAGCTGGAGCTGAGGGGGTCATACGGTTGGGGTGTGAGCCACGTCAGATCCAGCCCAAGGCTCGATTTTCGTCGACGGGTTCGGTGAAGGAGCAGGAGCCGATGCTCACCAGCATACGCTCGCGCACCTGTTGCAGCAGCGCGCGACTGATCGTGATGATCCCGTCCGGGCCATGCCAGGCCACATGAAGATCATTGAATTCGATGGAGGCGGCGTTGGATTCGTTGAGTAGCAGAAGCGCGTCTTCGTCGCTACCGCCCTTGGCGATCACGGCCGCCGCGAGGAGCACGTTGAGCATGCCGAACATGCGTGCCGTCGCCGCGTCGGGTTCGTATGTGAGGCGGTACGCCCCGCACAACGGGTGATGCAGTCCCGCGGTGGCTTTGGCCACGACGTCGTGCGTCACGAGGGCACGCAGGAAACGCACGATCGCGGCGGCGGGCGGGAAGGCGTCGGCCACCGTGCCGCCGGTGCGCATCTTGGCGCGGCGCCCCGTACTCGCGATGGCCTGCACGAGCACATCGACGGTCGCGTCGAGTGGCACTTCGAAGTACACCTCGAGCGACGCCGGCAGCTGCTCGTGCAGCGAGACGATTTCCTGAACCGACGTGACCTTCACCTCGTACGCGTCGACCTTGGCCCCGCATTCTTCGAAGCAGACCCGATGTCGGTCATTGAACGCGGCGATCGCGACGAGATCGGCGGCGACATCGCTCGTACCCGTCACGGAGAGCCGCCACGGGATGGCGCCAGCGTCGCGAGGCAGTAACGGATCCGCACTGGCGGAGAATTCGTCGAGCCGTGAGGCCGGGCAGATGAACCGCCCCAGCATCCAGCCCGTACCGCCGGCGCGGTAATGCGCGAAGTTGCGCACCGCCTTCGGAATGTCGAGGGACGCCGGAGGAAAGAGCCCGGCGTAATCGACGATCCCTTCGAGCAGAATACGGGACGCGCGTTCGGTTGGCGGAGGGAGTCGGACAGGCATGGCAGGAGACTCCGTCTGTTTCACAAACCGTCGAAGTCGAGACCGAGGTCGAGCGCCGGCGCAGAGTGCGTCAGCGCTCCGATGGAGATGCGATCGACACCCGTTTCGGCAATCGCGCGGACTGTGTCGAGCGAAACACCACCCGAGGCCTCCGTGACGACACGCCCACGGCAGCGCGACACCGCGTCACGCAGCTGATCGAGCGACATGTTGTCGAGCAGGACCCAATCGGCACCGGCAGCGACGGCGGCGTCGACCTGCGCGATCGTATCGCATTCGACCTGCACGGGCGTGCCGGTCAGCGCGAGTGCACGAGCACGGGCGACGGCCATCGCAATGTCGCCCCCGATGGCCGCGAGGTGATTGTCCTTGATGAGCACCCCGCTGCGCAGATCGAGGCGGTGGTTGGTGCCTCCACCGGCGCGCACCGCATACTTCTCGAGCGTGCGCCACCCCGGTGTGGTTTTGCGGGTGTCCAGAATCTGCGCCCCCGTACCCTTCACCGCGTCGGCGAAGCGGCACGTCAGCGTCGCGATCCCCGAGAGATGCTGCAGATAGTTCAGCGCAGTGCGCTCGGCGGACAGCATGCCGCGCGCGTGTCCCGTGAGCGCCATGACCGTGTCACCGGCCTTCACGCGCGTTCCGTCTTCGGCTTCGATGCGAATGGTGACGTTGGCATCGAGCTGCCGGAACGCGTCGACCGCCAGCGGAATGCCGGCGATCACCCCGTCACGTCGCGCAACGATCGCGCAGCGCACGTGGCGCGTGCTGACCACCGTCGCGAGGGTGGAGATGTCGTTGAACGCTTCGTCTTCCTGCAATGCCACCCGCACGCGCGCGGCCGTTTCGTCGGCACTGAGTGGGAACGCGAGTGTAGAGACCGTTACCGCGCGTGTATCGAGCGGGGTAATCGTCCGCGGTGCCACGGCCATGTGCGACGTTGGCGGTGTCGGGCGGAGCGGCGGGTGGAAAGAGCTCATTCGCCAGGGTCCTCTGGGCCGAAGGGGCTGACGCCGGAATTGCCGCCGATGCTCACCATGCGCTCGATCGCCGTCCGCGCACGCGCGGCCATATCCGCGGGGACGGTAATGCGGTGCTGCATGTACAGCAGCGCATCGCGCACCTTGGGGAGCGTCGTGACCTTCATGTACGAGCACTGCGCGCGGTCATTGGCCGCGATGAAGTGCTTGGTGGGATTCTCACGGCGCAACCGGTGCAGAATACCGATCTCCGTGGCCACGATGAACGTGTCCTGCGTGGTCTGCGACGGACGCTTGATCATCCCCTCGGTGGACAGAATGTGCGCGTTCTCCTTGTCGACCGCGCCGGCACTCATCGCCTCCACCACCGACGTGGCGCAGCCGCACTCGGGGTGAATGAGGAACTCCGCGCCGGGGTGCTGCGCGCGTGTCCGTGTGATGTGCTCGGGATCGATGCCCGCATGCACGTGACACTCGCCCATCCACACGTGAATGTTTTCCCGCTTGGTTTCGCGGCGGACATGCGCGCCGAGGAACATGTCGGGGAGGAACAGAATCTCCTTGTCCGCGGGAATCGCGTTGATCACCTCGACGGCATTGCCCGACGTGCAGCAGTAGTCACTCTCCGCTTTCACTTCGGCGGTCGTGTTCACGTACGCGACGACCACAGCGCCCGGATGCTCGGCCTTCCATGCGCGCAGTTGGTCCGCATCGATGGTGCTGGCCAGCGAGCACCCGGCGGCGAGATCGGGAAGCAGCACGGTTTTCTGTGGCGACAGAATCGCGGCGGTTTCCGCCATGAAGTGCACGCCGCAGAAGACGATGACATCGGCTTCGGTCTTGGCCGCTTCGCGCGAGAGTCCGAGCGAGTCGCCCACATAGTCGGCCACGTCCTGAATTTCGGGACGCTCGTAGTTGTGCGCGAGAATGACCGCGTTCTTCGCCTTGGCGAGGGCGCGGATTTCAGCCGCGAGCGCGGGATCGTAGTGAGCTTCGAGGACGGTCATGCTGGGAGAGAATGCAGGAAGCAGAATGTCGCAGGATCGGCGGACGACGCGGAGTCACGTACCCGGCATTCACCAGGTGATGTGGCGCCCCTGCCATTTCCGGCGGGTCTTTGGAAAATCGCTCCGGAAGTGCCCTCCCCGCGACTCCTTGCGCAGGAGGGAGGCTTCGGCCACGAGGGTGGCGGTCGTGAGCAGGTTGCGCTCCTCGGTGGCACCGGGCGGGAGCCGCTCGCCCACCCGCTGGAGGGCGCTGAGGCAGCGCCGGAGTCCGGGAGCGGTGCGGGCGATGCTGGCGTGATCCCACATGATCTGCCGGATTTCGTCGGCGGCCACCTGCGCGGCGCCGCGGTCGGCGAGCGGTGGGACATCCCAGGGGGCGAGCTCCGGTTCGGCGAGCTCTTCCGGGGTCTGCACCATGTCGCGAGCCACCCGCTCGGCAAACACGAGCCCCTCGAGGAGGGAGTTCGACGCCAGGCGGTTGGCGCCATGCACCCCGGTCCGCGCCACTTCCCCCACCGCGTACAGACGGGGGACACTGGAGCGACCCGCGAGATCGGTCATGACCCCGCCCATCATGTAGTGCGCGGCCGGCGTGACGGGGATGGGCTCGAATCGGGGGTCGATGCCGCGGGCACGACACAGCGCCGTGATCCCCGGGAATCGGGTCAGGAACCCCTCCCCCAGTTTGGTCGCGTCGAGAAAGACCCGTCCATGCGCCTGCTGCTCCCGGAAGATCTCCCGGGCCACCACATCGCGCGGGGCCAGTTCGGCAAGCTTGTGGCGGCTTGGCATGAACCGCTGGCCCCGCCCATTGAGCAGGATAGCCCCTTCGCCACGCACCGCCTCGGAAATGAGCGCCAGCGGGTTTTCCGGGGTGTCGAGCGCAGTCGGGTGGAACTGCACGAACTCCATGTCCGCCAACCGGGCCCCCGCCCGGTGCGCCATGGCAAAGCCATCACCAGTGGCCACCTGCGGATTGGTCGTATAGCGGAAAATTTGCCCGCACCCGCCCGTAGCGAGCACGGTGGCGTCGGCGACGATCTCCACGGGCATCCCGGCAATGGAGACCCGCACTCCCGCACACTGCACGCCGGATTCGTCCTCTACCATGAGCAGATCGAGGACGCGGGCGGTCTCGTAGACCGTGATAGCCGACGATTCCCGCACCTTGGCGACGAGCGTCCGGGCCACCTCCGCCCCCGTCTGGTCACCGTGGGCGTGGACGATGCGGTGGCGGGAGTGGGCGGCCTCCTTTCCGAGCTTGAAATCGCCGTCGGGATCGAGGTCGAAGCGGGCGCCTGCAGCCTGGAGCTCCCGAACGCGGGCGGGTCCCTCCTCCACCAGTACCTGCACGGCCTCGCGGTCGCAGAGGGCGGCCCCGGCGGCCAAGGTGTCCTCCCGATGCAGTTCGGGGCTATCCCCGGCCCCGAGCGCAGCGGCGATGCCGCCCTGTGCGTATGCCGTGGCAGAGTCGAACAGCGTGCGCTTGGTGAGCACGGTCACGGGGCCGTGGGCCGAGGCCCGCCACGCCGTGTGCAAACCAGCCACTCCGCTGCCAATCACAAGGAACCGGGTGCGGATCCGTTTGGTCATAGTAGTTTCAAGTAAAGGACATCGGGTCCCCAACTGAACCCCTGGCCAGAGCTCCGGCCACTTTCTCTCAGCATCTTTTCGCTTTTAGGAGACGTCATGCGTTTGACGTTCATGGCAGGTGCCGTGGCGGCTGTGTCGTTCACCGGCGCACTTCCCGCGACGCTTACCGCTCAGCCCGGCGGCGTGTCGGCCACCTGTACGATCGACGTGAATCAGCCCAAGGAGCTGGCGATTCAGTCGCTCAGTTTTCAGCAGGCCAAGGCGGCGACGGCCCCGGAGCAGCGCAAGAAGCTGCTCACGCAGATGATCAAGGAGCTGGATACGAAGCCGGAGCGTTTCGCGAAGAACGCGACCGGATACCAGTTCATGCTCAGTGAAGTGCTCAAGATGTGGGCAATCGAGCCCGGCATCCCGGCGGCGCCGGTTCGCAGCACACTGGGCTTCATCACCGCTCCGACCGACCCGATCGACCTCGTGGTCGCGATCGACGCCGCCTACAAGGCGATCGTCGCCGCCGCGCCCGCATGTGAAGCCGACATCAAGGCGCAGCGTCAGAATGAGCTATGGCTGGCGCAGACGCAGGCGGCGCTCTCGGCGTCGAGCGCGGGCAAGCTCGATTCCGCCGAGTATTACGCCAAGCGCTCGATGTTGATGAGCGACGGCCCGTACGCGCATTACGTGCTCGCCAACGTCGCGAACCAGCGGAACGACAAGAAGGGCGCGATGATGCATTGGAAGCACGTCGTCGATCGCTCGGGCGCCGACACGTCGTACCGTGAGCTCAAGAACGGCTCGATGTACTATATGGCCATGACGTCGCTCGAACTGGCGTCCGCGGCTCAGGGTGCGGACCAGCAGGCGCAGGCGCGCGAGGCGGCCGGTTACTTCAAGGACCTTATTGCCACCTCGCCCGACAGCCCGGATGCGGCGAACCACTTCAACAACTGGGCAGAAGCGCTGACGCTGGCCAAGGACACGGCCAACCTGCCCTCGGTGTACGCCGACATGATCGCGAATCCCAGCAAGCACAGCGACATCGTGCTGGCTGTCGGCGGCGTCGTGGCCACCCGTGCCAACCGCACCGACGACGCGCTCAAGCTGTTCGAAGCCTCCGTCGAGCGGAATCCGAACAGCCGCGACGGCCTGCGCAACGTGGCCGCCTCGCTGTACGCGAAGGACCGCTTCAAGGACATGTTCAGCCCGAGCGCGAAGTTGGTGGCGATCGACCCCAACAACTACGACGGCTGGATGATGTTTGCCTACGCGTCGCAGGGGCTCGCGAAGAACGTGAAGCTCCCCGCCGAGAAGAAGGCGTGGACGGATTCGCTGGTGAAGTACCAGACGATCGCCGAAGCGTTGCCGGTCAAGGTCGAGGTGGCGGGCTTCTCGCGCGGCGCGAGCGAGGCGACGTTGACGCTCGCGCTCGAGCAGATTGCCCCGACCGGGTCGTACACGGTGACCGCCGAGTTCCTCGACCAGGCGGGTACGGTCGTCGGAACGGCGACGGCGCCCTCCGGCGCCCTCAAGAAGGGTGATCGCAAGAACGTCGAGCTCAAGGCGTCCGCGCCGGGCATCTACGCCTACCGGTACAAGCCAATCAAGTAATTGGCGGCGGTCGGATGGGAACAAGGGCCACGGGATCTCCGTGGCCCTTTGTGTTTCCGGGCGGATGCGGGGAGCTGGGCGCCCAGTGCATTTCCCGAGCCCGCAAGCCCTTCCGGTGAGAGGGCCAGACGGCGAACCTTCGTGGCCATGCGCCGCACCCTCTCCTTGATCGGGGCGCTCGTCCTCGCCCATCTCGCCCTGCTGACGGTCCGCCCCTCCGGGGCCACGGTCGCAGACACCTCCGAAGGCCTCGACGTCGGCATCGTTTTCGATGTCGGCGGACGCGGTGACAAGTCGTTCAACGACGGCGCCTATCTGGGCGGCGAACGTGCGCAGAAGGAACTTGGCGCGCGCGTCACCTACATCGAGCCGGGCGAAGGCTCCGACCGCGAAGCCGGTCTGCGGCTGCTCGCGGCCGAAGGGATGGACCTCGTGATCGGCGTGGGCTTCATCTTTACCGATGATGTGCTCGCGCTGGCGAAGGAATATCCCAACGTGCGCTTTGCCGACGTCGATATGTCGGTCCCGCTCGACTCCGTCGGAAACCCGCTGCCGCTGCCGAGCAATTTGCGCGCGCTCAAGTTCCGCGAAGAAGAAGGGTCGTTTCTGGTAGGCGCCCTCGCGGCGCTGGTGGGGAAGAGCAAGAAGGTGGGCTTCGTGGGCGGTATGGACATCGCCCTCATTCACAAGTTCGAAGCCGGGTATCGCGCGGGCGTGAAGCACGTGTGCCCCGACTGCGAGGTCATCGTGAACTACGCCGGCGTCACCCCCGAAGCCTTTCGCAATCCGGGGCGTGGCAAGGAGATGGCGCTCGCGATGTACAATCAGGGCGTGAATGTCATCTTCCACGCCTCCGGCTCGACGGGGCTGGGCGTGTTCGAGGCGGCGCGCACGACCGGCAAGCTCGCCATCGGCGTGGATGCCGATCAGTACAACGAAGCGCCGGGCTATGTGCTCACGAGCATGGTGAAGGGGATCGATGCGTCGGTGGTGGCCGCGGTGAAGTCGGTGAAAGACAATCAATTCACCGGTGGCATTCAGCAGTTCGGGCTCGCGGAGAATGGCGTGGGATACATCTACGACGACAACAACCGCAAACTCATTCCGCCTGATGTGCGATCCCGACTCGACGCGCTCACTGCCGATATCATCGCCGGTCGCATCGTGGTACCGTCGACGCGCGAGGCCAAACGATGAGCCAGGTGCCTGGTTCGAAAACATCGCCGGCCATTCGCCTGCGGGGCGTCGTGAAAACCTTCGGCGCCGTCGTCGCCAACCGTGACGCCTCCCTCGAAGTACAGCGCGGCGAAATCCACGCGCTCGTTGGCGAGAATGGTGCCGGCAAAAGCACTCTCATGCGGGTGCTGGCGGGGATGTATGCCCCCGATGGCGGCACCGTCGAAGTGTTCGGCCGCGACGTGCAGGGTTGGACGACGCAGGAGGCCATCGAGGCGGGCGTGGGCATGGTGCATCAGCACTTCATGCTCGTCCCGACGTTGACTGTCGCCGAGAATGTGGTGCTGGGGTCGGAGCCCACCAACGGCATGACGATCGATCTGCACCGTGCCGTAACCGAAGTCGAGTCCCTGTGCCGCACGAGCGGGCTTCACGTCGATCCGCGCGCGCGCATTGCCGACCTGAGTGTGGGCGAAGCGCAGCGCGTCGAGATTCTCAAGGCGCTGTATCGCGGCGCGAAGGTGCTCATCCTCGACGAGCCCACCGCCGTGTTGTCGCCGCCGGAAGTGCAGGAACTGTGGACGGTGCTGCGCACGCTGCGCGACGACGGGGGAACGGTCGTACTCATCACGCACAAGCTCGACGAAGTCATCGCGATTTCGGACAACATCACCGTGATGCGCGCGGGCACGACCGTTTCGCAGTTTCCCACGCAGGGCGTGACGCCGCGGGAGATCGCGCGCGCCATGGTCGGGCGCGACGTGAATCTGCATCTCGATGCCGTCGGCGGCGCGCGCGATTCGACGCGCGCTCCGGCATCTGCCGCGGGGGGCGCGCCGGTGTTGCGCGTACACGGACTGCACGCACGCTCCGATCGCGGCACGGTCGCGGTGAACGATGTCTCGTTCGAGATCATGCCGGGCGAGATCGTCGGCATTGCCGGCGTCGAAGGGAACGGACAAACCGAATTGCTCGAGGCGATCGCCGGCCTGCGTGCCGTCCAGCAGGGGCGCATCGAAGTGGCGGCGCAGGACTTCACGACACTTTCCGTACGTGAACGCGCCGACCGCGGGCTGTCGCACATTCCCGAGGACCGGCACCGGCGTGGTCTCGTGCTCGACTATTCGATTGCCGACAACCTCATTCTCGGGCGCCAACATCACTTCTCCTCACGCGCGGGACTCGATCTGGCGCGCATCGCAGCCAACGCGAGCGAGCAGGTGCAACGCTTCGACATCCGTCCGCCCATGGCATCGCTGCCGGCGCGTGCACTCTCCGGCGGCAATCAGCAGAAGATCGTGATTGCGCGGGAAATGGGGCGTCCGTTCAGTGTACTCCTTGCCGCACAGCCCACGCGCGGCGTCGACGTTGGTGCCATCGAGTTCATCCATGAGCAGCTGCGTGCGGCGCGCAACGCCGGCAAAGGCATTCTGCTCGTCAGTGCCGATCTGCCCGAAGTACTCGCACTCTCCGATCGCATCGCGGTCATGTATGGCGGGCGATTCGTGACGATACTGCCGGCGGCCGAGTGTTCTGCGGAATTGCTCGGGCCATTCATGACGGGAGCCGCCGCATGAGTGCGTCCAACAATTCGCCCTCGATGAATCGCACACGCATTCTGGACGCGCTGTTGCCGCCGCTGGTAGCGCTCGCCCTCGCGGCGGTTCTGGGCGACCTGCTCATCCTGTCGTTTGGCGAATCGCCGGCCGCGGTATGGACCCTGCTCGTGAAGGGCACGTGGGGGAACGCGTACGGCATCGGGCAGGTGCTCTACAAAGCCACGACTCTCACGTGCACCGGGCTGGCATTCGCGCTGGCAGGGCGTGCGGGACTGTTCAACGTCGGTGCCGAAGGGCAGCTCGCGGCCGGCGGTTTCGGCGCTGCGCTCCTGGGGCTCCTGCTGCCGTCGTCGGTCCCCGCGCTGCTGGCCGTGCCGCTCTGCGTCTCCGCGGCGATGCTCGTGGGCGCACTGGTGGGCGCACTCCCGGGTGCGCTGCGCGCGCGTTTCGGAGCGAGTGAGGTGATCGTGACGATCATGCTCAACTTCATCGTGCTCGCATTGCTCAATTGGATCGTCTCGGCCAAGCTGCATTTACCCGAGACGCTGCGCACGCCGGACATCGCGGCCGGCAACGTTCCCCGACTGGCTGATGCGTTCGCCATGTTTCGTGGCAGCGCCGTGAATTTCACCGTGCTCTTTGCCATTGCGGCCGCCGTCGCTGCGTGGTGGTACCTGTTTCGTACACGCGGTGGCTATGAACTGCGTGCCGTAGGGCTGCAGCCCGAAGCGGCGGAGTATGCCGGCGTGAAGGTGCCTCGTGTCCTGCTGGTGTCGATGGCCATCTCCGGCGCGTTGGCCGGACTGGGCGGCGTGAACTTCGTCCTGGGCTACAAGGGCTATTACGAAGAAGGCTTTGCCGGTGGCGCCGGCTTCCTCGGTATTGCCGTGGCGCTCGTAGGCCGCAACCACCCGTTCGGCATTCTCGCGGCGGCGTTGCTCTTCGGCACGTTGTCGCAGGGTGGGCTCGCGGTGAATGCGATCGTGCCCAAGCAGCTGACCGACATTCTCACGGCAGCTGTGATTCTGTCGGTCGCGACCGCCGTCCCCGAAGTGCAGAAGCAGCTGCGCGCCGCCGCGGCGAGCGTGACCGCGTCGCTCACGAAGAAGGGCAATGCGCAGGGGGCGCCGGTATGATGCTCATCGCATTCATCCTACAGACCATTCGTATTGCGGTGCCCTATCTGCTTGCCGCCGCTGGTGGTGTCATGTCGGAGCGTGTCGGTGTGATTGCGCTCGGCCTCGAAGGGCTCATGCTCTCCGGCGCATTCGGTGCGGCACTGGGGAGCTACTACGGCAATAGCGCCTGGGCCGGACTGCTGGGCGCGCTGGCGGCTGGCGCGGTCATGACGAGCATACTCGCCGTGGCGACCATTCGCTTCAAGGCCAATCAGGTGGTAGTGGGTGTGGCGATCAACCTCATCGTCGCCGCGAGCACCCGGTACTTCCTTCGGCTGGTATTCGACAGCTCCAGCAACTCGCCGCGCGTTCCGGGCTTTGGCGGCGAAGGCGTCGGCAACGCGATGTTGTCGAGCTTTCTCAATCCGGTGGTGTGGATTGGACTCGCGGCGCTGCCGACACTGGCGTGGGTGCTGTACCGCACGCCGTTCGGTTTACGTGCGCGCGCCGTCGGTGAAAAGCCCGAAGCGGCGGCAACACTTGGCGTGCCGGTGAACGCGTTGCGCCTCAAAGGGCTCTACATTGCCGGCGCGTTGGCCAGCCTCGGCGGCGCCTACCTCGCCCTCGATCAGCACCAGTTCACCGATGGCATGACCGCGGGTCGTGGGTTCATTGCGCTGGCCGCCGTGATCTTCGGCCGCTGGGAACCGGTTCGCGTCGGTGTCGCGTGCCTGCTGTTCGCGGGAGCCGAGACGTTGCAGATTCAGCTGCAGGGCGCGCAGCTGGTACCGAGTCAGTTCGTGGAGATGATCCCGTACGTGCTCACGATCGTTGCCCTCGCAGGTGTGGTGGGACGCAGTGTTGCGCCTGCCGCGCTTGGAAAGACCGAATAACCCTACCTCGTGAGCATCAGCAGCGCGCCATCACACCACACCGACGAGCATCCAACGGACGACGGGAAATCCGCCTTCGGTAAGCTCGTCGTGCTCATGATCACGGCGTTCATCGACATGCTGGGCCTGTTGATGATCCTGCCGCTCCTGCCCTTCTACGCGAAGACGCTTGGTGCCGGCGGGGCTGTAGTCGGTCTGCTCGTCAGTTCGTTCAGTGTGGCGCAGCTCCTGAGCGCCCCGGTGTGGGGACGGTTCAGTGACAAGTACGGACGCCGTCCGGCGCTCATGGTTGGCCTCGGCGCGAGTGCGGTGGCGTATATCGTCTTCGCGTACGCCGACAGCCTCTGGCTGCTTTTCCTGTCGCGCATCGTGCAGGGCGCCGGCGGCGGCACGGTGAGTGTCATTCAGGCGTATGTCGCCGACGCCACGCGCCCCGAAGACCGCGCGAAGAGCCTCGGGTGGCTTTCGGCGGCGACGAACGCCGGTGTGGCACTCGGCCCGGTCATCGGCAGCTGGGTGCAGCTGTTCAGCAAGAACACGCCAGGACTCGTGGCGGCGGGGCTGTGCATCGTGAACATGATCTTCGCGTCACGCTATCTCACCGAAATTCGCAAGCCGGGCGGAGAAGTCGGCAAAGCCAAGCCCAAGGGATCGCGCGAAGCGGTGTTGCGCGTGGTGAGTCATCCCAGCGATGCGGCGTCGCGTCTCATTCTGATTTACGCGTTGGCCATTGGTGCCTTTCAGGGGACGACCGCCATTCTTGCGCTCTTCCTTGCCTACCGGTTTGGCGTGACCGAAGCGACGATCGGCTATTTCTTCATGTACATCGGCGTGCTCAGCGTGTTGGTGCGCGCGTTGATGCTCGGCAAGCTCGTCGACCGCATTGGTGAACCGCGTCTCAGTCGCGCCGGGCTGCTGTTCCTGGCGGCAGGGCTGATAGGCCTGTCGGTGTCACCCAACCTCCCGCTGCTCGCACTGTCGGTGGGCATGTTGCCTCTTGGTACGGCGTTCACCTTTCCGTGCGTCACCGCCATGTTGTCACGCGTGGTGAGCAGCGCGGAACGCGGGTTGTACATGGGTGTGCAGCAGACTTTCGGCGGCATCACGCGCGTGGTGTTCCCCATTGTACTCGGTGTGGCGTTCGACACGTTCGGCAAGCAGAGCCCGTTCTGGATCAGCGCGACGGTAGTGTTGGCCACGCTGCTCATGGGACGTGACCTCGAGCAGTACGCGCCTCGCAAAGCGCCGACTACCGCGGCGT
>JAIXTI010000157.1 GCA_027484025.1 bacterium | reverse complement strand
TTCGGTGATCTGCTCACCCAACCACATCACGAACATCGCGCCCGTGGCGAGGAAGAGCATCATCTGGATCGTGAACCACGGACCCGGGCGCGACACGGCCGCCGGAAGCGACGACGTGAAGAGCGCGAAGCCGTAGGCCTGAATCAGCGCGAGCACCACCGTGAGGTACCGGGTGTACTGCGTGAGCTTCTTCCGACCCTCTTCATCCTTCTGCATCTTGTCCACGTTCGGCAACACGGCGCCCGCAATCTGGACGAAAATGCTCGCCGAGATATAGGGCATGATGCCGAGTGCGAACACGGTCGCGCGTGAGAGACCACCACCCACGAACATGTCGTAGAGGCCCAGCAGGCCACCGCCCTGCTGGCGGGTGAAGTAGTCTGTCAGCGCCTGGACATCGACCCCGGGCGCCGTGATATGCGAGCCGACGCGATAGATCACCATGCACAGGAACGTGAAGGTAATCTTCGCCCACAGCTCGGGCGTCCGGTAAATGTTGGCGACAGCGTTTGCCGCCGCGTTGTTTTGCTCTGCCATGCGCTGAGTTCTCTCCGTCAGCTTTCGACGCGGCCGCCGGCCGCTTCGATCTTCGCCTTGGCGGAGGCGCTGACCTTCACGCCCTTGACCGTGAGCGCCTTCGACACTTCACCGTTGGCCAACAGCTTCGCCGGGCCCTGGCCCGCACGAATCAGTCCGGCCGCGATCAGCGTCTCCGTCGTCACTTCGTCGCCCGCCACCCGATCGAGGTCCGGAAGACGCACGATCTGCGCTTCTTCACGGAACGGATTGGTAAAACCACGCTTCGGGATACGACGCGTGATCGGCATCTGACCGCCTTCGAAGTGCGGCTTGCCACCACCAGGACCGCCATGACCCGAGCGGGCCATGGAACCCTTGTGACCCTTACCGGACGTCTTGCCCAACCCGGAACCCGGGCCGCGACCCAGACGACGACGCGAACGGTGCGAGCCCGGCGCCGGCGACAGGTTGTGCAGGCCGATCTTCTCGGTCGTTTCTGCGTTGTTCGCCATCGCTTAACCCTCCACCGGCGTCACCTGAACCAGGTGACGCACCTTCTTGAGCTGGCCGCGCAGCGAGGCGGAATCCTGCTGCACAACGCTGGCCTGATGATGACGAAGGCCCAGCGCCGCAAGCGTCGCCCGCATCCGCCACGAATGGCCGATCGCGCTACGCACCTGCGTCACCTTCACCTTGCCGTCCGTCGGAGCCTGAAGCTTCGGCGTCTTGGCCGGGCCCTTCGACGGATGCCACACAAATGTCCGCGGCATTATGCCACCTCTGCAGCGTTCGGCGAGGCGCCCACGACAGCCGCCTTGCGGTGATCATGCGATTCCGTCTTCGACTTCGCACGGGACTTGTACCCGATCTGCGAGACTTCGAGCCCACGCTCACGGGCCGCCTGCTCGACGGTCACCAGATGCGTCAGACCATCGATCGCCGCGCGAACCATGTTGTGCGGGTTCGTCGAGCCGAGGGACTTCGTGAGGATGTCATGGATGCCGCAGCACTCGAGCACGGCACGCACGGCACCACCGGCGATCACACCGGCACCCGGCGCAGCCGGCTTCATGAGCACCTTGCCGGCGCCATGCTTGCCCACGATCTCGTGCGGGATCGTCGAGCCGGTCAGCGGGATGTTCACCATGCTGCGACGGGCGGCTTCCACGGCCTTGCGGACCGCTTCCGACACTTCGTTCGCCTTGCCGGTGGCAAAGCCCACCTTGCCCTGTCCGTCGCCCACCGCGACCAGCGCGTTGAACGAGAACCGGCGACCACCCTTCACGACCTTCGCGACGCGATTGATCGCGATCACGTTCTCGACCAGATCGCTCTGCTCGCGTTCCTGCTGCGGGCCGCCACGATCGGGGCCACGACCACGACCGCGGTTCTCACCGCCGCCCGGGCCGCCGCCTTCGCCGCCAGGTCCACGACCACGACCACCAGGGCCGCCGCCAGGACCGCCCGGGCCACGGCCACGGCCGCCACCCGGTCCACCACGTCCACGGCCGCCACCTGGGCCACCGCGGCCTGCACCACCCGGCGCGCGAGCGCCTCCCGAATTTTGTGCGTCTGCCATGATCAGAACTCCAGGCCGCCCTCTCGGGCGCCATCGGCAACGGCCTTCACGCGGCCATGGTACTGGTAACCGGCGCGATCGAAGACCACCTTCGAAATGCCCGCCGCCTTCGCCTTCTCGGCCGCCGCCTTGCCAACCGCAAGGGCGCGCTCCGACTTCGTGCCGCTCATCTTCTCGTCGCCAACGGTGAGCAACGTATGATGCGTCACGTCGTCCACGATCTGCACGTAGATGTGCTTGAGCGAACGGAACACCACGAGACGCGGACGCTCCGCGGTGCCGTTGACTGCCTTGCGCACGCGCAAATGACGACGCTTGCGCTTCTCCGCGTTCGTACGCGGGATTGCGATCCTGCCCATTACTTGCCTCCCGCCTTACCGGCCTTACGCCGGACGACTTCACCCTGATACTTCACGCCCTTGCCCTTGTACGGCTCCGGCTTGCGGAAGCTGCGGATTTCAGCGGCCACCTGCCCCACGTGCTCCTTGCTCGCCCCTTCGATCACGACCGTAGTCGGATTCGGAGCGGTGATGGACACGCCAGCCGGCGCCTTGTACTCGATCTGGTGCGAAAAGCCCAGCGACAACAGCGCGCCGTACGGCTTGATCTCGGCCTTGTAGCCGACACCCGTGATCTCAAGCACGCGCTTGAAACCCGTCGTCACGCCTTCGACCATGTTCGCCACCAACGTGCGGGTCAGCCCGTGCAGCGCCTTGTGGCGCTCTTCATCGGACGGACGCTTCACGAGGAGCTCGCTGCCTTCCTGCGACACGATGATGTCCGCGGGGAGTGACCGGGAGAGCTCGCCCTTCGGTCCCTTCACCGACACCATATTGCCATTGATCGCCACCGTCACCCCGGCCGGAACCGGGATCGGGCGCTTACCGATACGCGACATGTAGTAGTCTCCTTACCAGACGAGGGCGAGGAGCTCGCCGCCAGTATTGGCGGTGCGCGCATCACGATCCGACATGATGCCCTTCGACGTGCTGAGGATGGCCATACCCAGGCCATTGCGCACGCGCGGAATTTCCGTCACGCCGACGTACTTCCGGAGGCCTGGCGTCGAGATGCGCTTCGCTTCGCGGATCACCGACTGCCCACCGTGCGCGTACTTCAAGATCACGCGCAATACGGCCTTGCCATCCTCGAGATCGACCGTGCGGTAATCCTGAATGAAGGAGTTCTCCTTCAGGATGCGCGCGATCTCGATCTTGATCTTCGAAACCGGCATGTCGACGCGGCGGTGCTTGGAAGCACACGCATTGCGAATCCGCGTCAGCATGTCGGCAATTGGGTCGTTCAGGCTCATGCTCTGATAAATCTCCTAGGGTATCCGCTCAAAGACGGACCTGTAGGAAGTGAATAAGGACAAGCTCCGGGAAAGGAGCCCGTTTCCCGCGGGGGGAGCCTTACAATCTCACCCCGCCAGCACGGAACTCCAACCCCACAGCTCGTTTTGGGTCCCACAACCTGCCGGAAGCCCCGAAGGGTCTTACCAGCTGGCCTTGCGCACGCCCGGGATCAGACCGTTCAAGGCCATATCACGGAGGGCAATGCGGCTCAAACCGAAGTGACGCAGGTAGGCACGGGGACGGCCGCTCATGTTGCAGCGGTTCCGCACTCGCGTCGCCGACGAATTGCGCGGCAGCTTGTGCAGCGCGTTCACCGCGGCCTGCACCTCTTCCGGCGTGCTCTTCGGATTGTTGATCACGGCCTTGAACGCCGCGCGCTTCGTGGCATACCGCTCCACCAGCACCTTGCGCTGCGCGTTGCGGGCCAGCTTGCTCGTCTTCGCCATCGTCTCAGTCCTGGTTTAGGCCGCGGCGCTCGGCTGCGCCACCTTGGGCGTCACCGGCTTCTCGTCACCGCGGAACGGCATGCCCAGCTGATGCAGCAACGCGAACGCGTGCGCATCCTTCTCCGCCGTCGTCACGAACGTGATGTCCATGCCGTGGATCTGCTCGACCATGTCGTAGTTGATCTCGGGGAAGATCATCTGCTCCTTGATGCCGAGCGTGTAGTTGCCACGACCGTCGAACGACTTCGTGCCGAGGCCGCGGAAATCGCGGATACGCGGACACGCTACCGTCACGAACCGGTCGAGGAATTCCCACATCCGGGCGCCGCGCATCGTCACCGACGCACCGATCTCCTGACCTTCACGGAGACCGAAGTTCGCGACCGACTTCTTCGCCTTGCGGCGCACCGGCTTCTGGCCGGAGATCAGCGCGAGTTCTTCCACGACCACGTCGAGCAGCTTGGGCTGCTTCACCGCTTCGCCCACGCCGCAGTTGATCACGATCTTCGACAGCGTCGGGATCTGATGCGGGTTCGTGAAGCCGAACTGCTCGGCCAACTTCGCCCGCACCGTCTGCTCGTAGTGCGTCTTCAGACGCGGACCAGCCACCGGCAAGCCGGCGCCTGCATGGTCACGCTTCGTGAAGTCGATCGCCTGGCGCGGCTGGCCGGCCTTCTTGTCGGCCTTGCTGCCACCCTTCGCGCCCGCTCCACCCTTCGCCGCGCCGGCCTTGCCGCCGCCCTTCGTGCCTGCTCCACCCTTCGCGCCGCCCTTGGCGGCGCCCTTTTCCTTGGTCGCCATCTTCGATTACTCCGGTCAGCGGGCGCGGGGAATGACTTCACCGCTCTTCACGCCGATGCGCTCCTTCGTGCCGTCCTTGTCGAGGCGATTACGAACTCGCGTCGGCTTGCCGGTCTTCGAATCGAGCAACATGACGTTCGACGCGTGGAAGGGCGCGGCCATCTCGATGATGCCGCTCGTCTCTTCCGCCGTGCGCGCCTTGCGGTGCTTCTTCACGATGTTGATCCCTTCCACCTTGATGCGGCCCGTCTTGGGGTACACCTGGAGGACCTTGCCCTCCTTCCCCTTGTCGTCGCCACGCATCACGCGGACGGTGTCACCCTTCGTGACGTGGATCACTTCGCGCGACGCCTTCAGCGCGTGACGTCCGGCGCCAAGGCGCTGGCCGCGATCCGTCTTGTAGTACACGTTCTTGCGCATGTCAGATCACCTCGGGCGCCAGCGACACAATCTTCATGTAACGCTTCTCGCGGAGCTCACGCGCCACGGGACCGAAGATACGGGTCGCTTTCGGCTCGCCGTTGTCGTTGATGATGACGACCGCGTTCTCATCGAAGCGGATGTATGAACCATCCTTGCGGCGCGTTTCCTTCACCGTGCGAACCACCACGGCCTTCGCCACGTCGGACTTCTTCACGGTGCCGTTCGGCAGCGCGTCCTTCACCGCCACGATGACCTTGTCACCAAGGCCCGCATAGCGACGGCGCGTGCCGCCCAGGACGCGAATCACCAGTGCGCGCTTCGCGCCGCTGTTGTCCGCAACCTTCACGACTGATTCTTGCTGGATCATGGATTAATTCCCCTTACCGCGCGCGTTCGACGATCTCGACCACGCGCCACCGCTTGTCCTTCGACAAGGGCCGGGTCTCCATGATGCGCACCGTATCGCCGACCTTCGCCGAGTTCTCCTCGTCGTGAGCCTTCAGCTTACGCGTACGCGTCACCATCTTGCCGTACTGCGGGTGCGGCATGCGGCGGTCGATGCGAACGACCACCGTCTTGTCCATCTTGTCACTGACGACCAGTCCGACGCGCAGCTTCCGCGCCGTCCGATCGAGGGCGCCGTTCTGCGCGGCGCTCGCGTTATTCGTTTCAGCCATCTGTCGTATCTCGGTTAGCGGCCGCGGCCGACGAGCTGACGCTCGCGCTGGACCGTCTTCAGGCGCGCAATGTCCCTGCGGATGCTGCGCAACCGCAGCGGCTCTTCCAACGCTTCCGTACCGCTGCGGAACCGGAGGCGAAAACGCTCCTCCTCCAACTCCGCAATGCGCGACACGAGCTCGTCGTCAGCGAGTCCACGGATCTCTTCAGCCTTCATGGGTCACCGCCTCCTCGCGCGCCACGAACTTGGTCTTCACGCCGAGCTTCGCGGCGGCCAGGCCCATCGCCGTTTCGGCGAGCTCCCTCGACACACCCTCGATCTCAAACATCACTCGGCCAGGCTTCACTACCGCCACCCACATCTCCGGAGAACCCTTACCCTTACCCATGCGGGTTTCGGCCGGCTTCTTCGTGATCGGCTTGTCCGGGAAAATCCGGATCCACACCTTGCCACCACGCTTGATGTGACGCGTCATCGCGACACGGCAGGCTTCGATCTGACGGCTCGTCACCCACGCCGGCTCCAACGCCTGCAAGCCAAACGTGCCGAACGACAGCTCGGACCCACGGTGTGCCAGGCCGGTCATCCGGCCCTTGAACATCTTGCGGAACTTGACCCGCTTCGGACTCAGCATCTCTCAGTTCCTCAGTTGCCGGTCGAGTAGGTCTTGCCGCGACGATCTTCCACGATTTCACCCTTGAAGATCCACACCTTCACGCCAATGGCGCCGTACGTGGTCTTCGCCGTGCTCGTCGCGTAATCGATGTCGGCGCGCAGCGTATGAAGGGGCACCCGGCCTTCCATGTACCCTTCCACGCGCGCGATTTCGGCGCCACCGAGGCGGCCGCCAGCCTTCACCTTGATGCCCAGCGCGCCCATCCGCATCGCGCTCTGCACCGCGCGCTTCAGCGCACGACGGAACGAAATACGCTGCGAGAGCTGTGCGGCAATGTTGTCGGCCACGAGCTGCGCCTCGACTTCAGGACGCTTGATTTCCTCGACGTTGATCCCGACTTCCTTGCCCGTCAGCTGCGCGAGTTCGTCGCGCAACTTGTCCACTTCCGCACCCTTCTTCCCGATCACCACGCCCGGACGGCCCGTGTGGACGGTCACCACGACCTTCCCCGGCTTCCGCTCGATCGTCACATCGGAAATCGCCGCGTTATCCAGACGCGCCTTCAGGTACTTCCGGAGCAGCGCGTCTTCCTTCAGAAGCGCCGGCATCTCCTTCTTGGCATACCACGTCGAGCGCCAGTTCTTCGTGACGCCGAGGCGGAAGCCGATCGGATTGGTCTTTTGTCCCATTAGCGCACCGCCTCCGTCACGACGATCTCGACATGGCTCGTCCGCTTCAGCATCGGCGTCGCACGGCCCATGGCCGCCGGCGTCCAACGCTTCAGTTTCGGGCCTTCGTTCACGATGGCCTTCGTGATCACCAACGCGTCCACATCCAGCGACGTGTTGGCCGCACGGGCCGACTGTTCTGCGTTCGCCACGGCACTATTGAGCGTCTTCGCGATCTGCTCGGCCGCGTGCTTCTTCGAAAACTTCAGGAGCGCCAGCGCATCGTTCACACGCTGACCGCGGATCTGGTCGATCACCAGCCGCATCTTGTAGGGCGACTGACGCGTGGTGCGCTGAATCGCGCGCGCCTCAATCCCCGTCTTCACTGCTGCCTTGGCCATGGCTTACTTGCCTCCCTTGCCGGACTTCTTCGCGTCCGTCTTCTGTCCCGCGTGACCGCGGAACAGACGCGTCGGCGAAAACTCGCCCAGCTTGTGGCCAACCATGTTTTCCGTCACGTACACCGGGATGAACTTGTTCCCGTTGTGCACCGCAAACGTATGCCCGACGAATTCGGGGAGGATCGTGCTTGCGCGCGACCAGGTCTTCACGACCTTCTTTTCGCTCTTGGCGTTCATCGCAACCACCTTAGCCTCCAGGCGTTCGGCGACGAACGGACCCTTCTTAATGCTTCTCGACATATCGGTTCTCGTCTCGCCTGGCGGTTACTGCGTGGCTCGGCCGCGCTTGCGGCCGCGCACGATGAGACGCGTTGACGCCTTCTTCTTGTTGCGCGTCTTCACGCCTTCCTTCTTACCCCACGGGCTCACCACGTTACGACCGCCGCGCGTGCGGCCACCGTGCGGGTGATCCACCGGGTTCATGACTTCACCACGCACCTTGGGGCGCTTGCCGAGCCAACGGCTCTTGCCCGCCTTGCCGTGCGACTGCAGCTCATGCTCGGAATTGCCCACTTCTCCGATCGTCGCCATGCAGTTGCCGTGCACCAGGCGCATTTCGGTGGAGCCAAGGCGAAGGGTGACGTACTCGCCTTCCTTCGCCACGACCTGGGCGAAGGCACCGGCCGAACGCGCCATCTGGCCGCCCTTGCCGATCTTGAGCTCGATGTTGTGCACCGACGTGCCGAGCGGCACTTCGCGGAGCGGCATCGCGTTGCCGGTCCGGACATCGCTGCCCTTCCCCGACACCACCGTATCGCCCTGCTTCAGTCCCTTCGGATGCAGGATGTAGCGCTTCTCGCCATCCGTGTACTCGACCAGCGCGATACGCGCCGAACGATTCGGATCGTACTCGATATGCAGCACGGTGGCCGGCATGCCGGCCTTGTCGCGACGGAAATCGATGACGCGGTACATGCGCTTGTGGCCGCCACCGATGCGACGCATCGAGATGTGGCCATGGTTGTCACGGCCGCCCGACTTCTTGAGCGGCTCGAGCAAAGACTTCTCGGGCGTGCTGCGCGTGATCTCGGCAAAGTCCGAGACCGAGCGGAAGCGCGTGCCCTTCGTAACCGGCTTGAATTGACGGATTCCCATGCGACTCAGCCCTCGAAGATCGCGATGGTGTCGCCGTCACGCAGCTTCACAATCGCCTTCTTGGTGTGTGGACGGCGTCCGATGGACTGGCCGACCCGACGCGCCTTGCCGCGCGCGATCGAGGTCCAGACCCCGGTGACCTTGACGCCGAACAGCTGCTCGACGGCCGCCTTGATGGCGTGCTTGTTGGCGGTAGGCGCCACTTCGAAGGTGTACTCGCCGCGATCCTGATAAGCGGCCGAGGTGCGCTCCGTGATGATCGGGCGCACGATGGTACGATAAAGGCTCATCGCTTAGCCCTCCGCGGAGTTCTGAGTGAGCGCCGCCGACTCGATCACCACCACATCCGACCACAGGATGTGATACGTGCTCGCGTCGCTGAACGGCATCACGTGGGCGCGGCCAAGATTCCGGGCGCTCAGGTACACGTTCGGCTTCACGCCTTCCGTGAGGAGCAGCACCTTCTTGCCGGTCGCACCGATCGAGTCGATCAGGGCCGTCATCGCCTTGGTCTTCGGCGCGCTGAAGTTGAGCGCGTCCACGAGGATCACGGCGTTTTCACGGGCCCGGGCGTTCAGCGCGCTCTTGCGAGCCAGCTGACGCACCTGCTTCGGCACGATCTGCGTGTAGCTGCGCGGCTGCGGGCCGAACACCGTACCACCGCCCGGCCAGTTGGGCGCACGCGTCGAGCCCTGACGGGCGCGGCCGGTGCCCTTCTGCTTCCACGGCTTCTGGTTACCGCCGGTGACTTCGCCACGCGTCTTCGTCTTGGCCGTGCCCTGACGACGGTTGGCGAGGAACGCCTTCACCGCCTGGTGCATGACCGGCACGTTGACGATGCCGTCGAACATCTCGGGAAGCTGGCGCGTACCGCCCTGCTTGCCCTGCGCCGTGAACACAGGCGCTTCAAAAGTCTTCGTTTCCGCCATCATGATCAGCCCTGCTTCCGCACGAAGACGATGCCGTTCGTCGGCCCCGCCACGCTGCCGCGCAGATAAATAAGGTTACGCTCGGCATCCACCTTTTCGACGCGGATGCTGAGAGACGTGTGCTGCACGTTGCCATACTGGCCGGGCATCTTCTTGCCCTTGATCACGCGCGACGGATCCGTGCCCGCGCCGATCGAGCCAGGCTTGCGGTGCTTCGTATTGCCGTGCGTGTTCGGACCGCCATGGAACCCGTGGCGCTTCACGACGCCCTGGAAACCGCGGCCCTTCGACGTGCCCGTCACCTTGACCTTCTCGCCGGGCGTGAAGATGTCGACGGTGATCTTGTCGCCGATGTTGTACGACGGCGTCTCGGCCTTGCCGGGCGCATCGTCGAGACGGAAGCTCTTCAGGACGGCAGGCGCGGCCTCGAGGCCAGCCTTCTGCGCGTGTCCGAGCTCTGCCTTGGTGGCGCGATTACCCTTGGGCGTGCGCTCACCCTTCTTGTTGGGGCGCGCGGTGCGCTGCGCTCCATATCCGAGCTCCACCGAAGCGAAACCCGCCTGTTCCGTCGTCATCACCTTGACGACCGGATTCGGCGTGGCCTCCACCACGGTGCAGGGCACTTGCTGCCCCTGCTCGTTGAACAGCTGGGTCATCCCCAGCTTCTTGCCGATGATACCGATCATGAATTGACTCACTCCGTACGAGTCGCGGCCATCCGCGAAGGATGATCCGTTGGACTGTGGAGGACGACGCCCAGTGCACCGCCCTCTGTACTACGTGCTACGCCCTGCGTCCTGCATCCGGCCGGAGCCGGGGTCCTGCTACTACTCCACCTTGATTTCGACGTCCACACCAGCGGGCAGATCGAGCTTCGTCAGCGCGTCCACCGTACCGGCACGCGAATCGAGAATGTCGATCACGCGCTTGTGCGTCTTGAGCTCGAACTGCTCACGCGACTTCTTGTCGACGTGCGGCGAACGGAGCACCGTCCAACGCTGCGTCTTGGTCGGAAGCGGGATCGGACCCGAAACCGACGCGCCGGTCTTCTCAGCCGTGCGGACGATGTCCGCCGACGCCTGATCGATCACAGCGTGGTCAAATGCCTTGAGGCGAATGCGAATGCGGCCAGCCATCTCTATTCCTGGGAGCCTGTGCAGCGGATGGCGCGCACCGAAGCGCGCGCCATCCGCCTACAGTCGTGATTAGGCGAGGATCTTGGTAACGACGCCGGCGCCGACCGTACGACCACCCTCACGGATGGCGAAGCGCAGCTGCTCTTCCATGGCGATCGGGATGATGAGCTCGATCGTCATCGCCACGTTGTCGCCCGGCATCACCATCTCCATCCCTTCCGGGAGCTCGATGTTGCCCGTCACGTCCGTCGTGCGGAAGTAGAACTGCGGGCGGTAGCCCTTGAAGAACGGCGTGTGACGGCCGCCTTCTTCCTTCGTGAGCACGTACACTTCCGACGTGAACTTCGTGTGCGGCTTGATCGAGTTCGGCTTGGCCAACACCATGCCGCGCTCGATGTCTTCCTTCGCGATGCCGCGGAGGAGCAGACCGACGTTGTCGCCAGCGCGTCCTTCGTCGAGCAGCTTGCGGAACATTTCGACGCCCGTGACGGTCGTCTTCTTGTCGCTGTTGTAGCCGACGACCTGCACTTCTTCGCCGACCTTCACGATGCCACGCTCGATACGGCCCGTCGCCACCGTGCCACGACCCGTGATCGAGAACACGTCTTCGACCGGGAGGAGGAACGGCTTGTCGATCTCGCGCACCGGCTCCGGAATGTACGAATCCAGCGCGTCATACAACTTCTGGAACTCCGCCACCCACTTCGGATCGCCGTTGATGGCGTTGATCGCCGAGCCACGGATCACCGGAGCGTCGTCACCCGGGTAGTTGTACTTCGACAGCAGCTCACGGACTTCGAGCTCGACGAGGTCGAGGAGCTCTTCGTCTTCGACCAGGTCGCACTTGTTGAGGAACACCACGACCGAGGGCACGTTCACCTGGCGAGCCAGGAGGATGTGCTCACGCGTCTGCGGCATCGGGCCGTCCACGGCCGACACCACCAGGATCGCGCCGTCCATCTGCGCGGCGCCGGTGATCATGTTCTTCACGTAGTCGGCGTGACCCGGGCAGTCGACGTGCGCATAGTGGCGCGCTTCCGTCTCGTACTCAACGTGCGACGTGGCGATCGTGAGGATCTTCGTGCTGTCACGACGACCCTGCGACTCGGAGGCCTTGGCGACTTCGTCGTACGCGATGTACTTCGTGCCGTAGCCCTTGTCCGCCGAGATCTTCGTGAGAGCTGCCGTCGTCGTCGTCTTGCCGTGGTCGACGTGGCCGATCGTTCCCACGTTCACGTGCGGCTTGTTCCGCTCGAACTTTGCCTTGCCCATGGTTCGGTTCTGGTATTTGGGTAGTGAATGAGTGGGTGAGGCTTACGCCTTCACCTTGCTGATGATCTCTTCGGCCTTCGACTTCGGCACTTCCTCGTAATGCGAAAACTCCATCGAGTAGACCGCTCGTCCCTGCGACATGCTGCGCAGCTTGGTCGAGTAACCGAACATCTCGGCGAGCGGCACAGTCGCCGAGATTACCTGCGCCTCACCACGCTGCGTCATGCCGCCAATCTTGCCGCGCCGCGAGGAGAGATCGCCGAGGACGTCGCCCATGTACGCTTCCGGGCTCACGACCTCGACCTTCATGACCGGCTCCAGCAGACAGGGGCTGGCCTGCTTGGCCGCCTCCTTGAACGCCATCGAGCCGGCAATCTTGACCGCCATCTCCGACGAGTCGACTTCGTGGT
>JAIXTI010000055.1 GCA_027484025.1 bacterium | reverse complement strand
GATGTCGGAGTTCAAGGAGTTCGCAATGAAGGGCAGCGTCATGGATCTCGCCATCGGCGTGGTCATCGGCGGTGCCTTTCAGAAGATCGTCGACAGCATGGTGTCGGATATCATCATGCCGGTCGTGGGACTCCTTACCGGAGGCATTGACTTCACCAACCGGTTCGTCACGGTCGGCGGCGGCACCTTCACGACGCTCGAAGAGGCCAAAAAAGCAGGCGCCCCCACGGTCGCCTACGGCCTGTTTCTCAATCAGGTCCTCACGTTCATCATTGTTGCGTTCACGCTCTTTCTGGTCATCAAGGGCGTCAATCGCATGCGCCGAAACGAACCGGCCGCCTGATTTTGCGTTCCCGCCGGAGGAATACCTCCGGCGGGAAGCGCGCACCACTCCCTACGCGGGCAGCGGGCCCAGTTCTACCAGCACGGCCCCCTTATTGACCGCTTCCCCCGCCTTGGCCCGCACCGCCGTGACCACCCCCGGCGCCGTCGCGCGGAGCTCGTTCTCCATCTTCATGGCCTCGATCATCACGAGTCCCTGACCGGCACTCACGGTGTCGCCGACCGCCACCGCGACCCGCACCACCAGCCCCGGCATCGGCGCCAGCAACGGGGCCGGTCCGCTCGCCACGGCCGACGCCGCCGTCAGGTCCTTGATGGCGCGCAGCCGCTCATCGAGGGCTTCCGCCTCCACCCGGGTGCCGTCCACGTCGAGCTGCCACAGCCCACGACTCGCGCCGCGCCGCGCCACCACCCGATGAACCTGTTCGCCGACGCGCACCAGGCGCACCGGCGTCCCCGCCACATGCGTCAACGAGACGTCGTGGCGCGCGCCATCGACCGTGGCGTGCGCACCCTCCAGCTCCACGGTGATTCGCTCACCATTGATATCCACGAGATACTTCATGTCGTCTCCCGGTGCAGCACACACACCGTCTCCACGTGTGCGGTTTGCGGAAACATGTCGAAACACTGAACAGCGCGTACATGCCACGACGGCAATCGCGCCAGATCGCGCGCCAGGGTTGCCGGGTCACAGCTCACGTAGACCACGCCACGCACCTCGCGCTGCGCCTCGGCCTCGAGCCAGTGCGTGACATCGGCATGTACGCCGCGGCGTGGGGGATTGAGCACGACCACATCCGCCGGCACCGACGCTCGCGACAACATCGGCAAAGCGCGCTCCACGACATCACACATCACGCGCGCCTGCGCGGATCCCCCCACCGGCGCTTGCAAGCGCCCGGTCGCGGCCTCCGCGCCGGCACGGTCCGACTCGATAGCCACCACACTCACGCCGTCGGCGAACAGGCGCGCCGCCAGTGGCCCGGTGCCCGCATACGCATCGATCACCGTCGAGGGCGAAAAGCCCTGCACCGCCCCGTACACGTACTCGCGCAATGCCGTCGCAACGACGGGATTGACCTGTGCAAATGCGAGCGCCTCACGCGCTTGCGGCGCATACTCGACCGCGGCCGCGTCGGCGGCCGCGCCCCCGCGGGCATCCGCGCGTTCTTGCGCACGCTCGGGCGTCCACCACACGGCGTTGATGCGCGCGTCAGCCTTGAGCGCCGCGGCGGTCCACGCCTCCTGGTCCGGCCACGCCGTGCCACCTTCGATAACGAGCGCAACCGTCAGCGGCGATGCGTCGGCACCTTCAACGCCTGTGGCACGCACGCTGTCGTCGGCGCTGTCCAGCCGGATCGCCAGGCGTAACGTATCGACGGCGGGAAGCAGGACGTCCGTGCTGCGGATAAGCGCCCGCAGCGCATGCCACACCGACACCAGAGTCGGGTGCGCAATGTGACACTCCTCGAGCGCAAACACGCGCACGGGATCGTCATGCGGATGCAGTCCCCCCACCCAACCGGAACTGCGGCGCAGCAACGTCAGCGTGAGACGGCTCCGATACTCCCACGCCACACCGGCTATGAGTTCGGGGAGTGGCACTTCCCGCTTGCCGATGCGCGACAGCGTGTCTTTCACGATATGGCGACGCGCTTCGCGCTGTGCCTCGATCGCGATGTGTTGCATCTGGCATCCACCGCACCGATCGCGCTCGTAATGCACGCAGGGCGGCGTCACACGATCCGTGGAGGGCGTCAGCACTTGCAGCACACGACCACGGGCGTGGCGCGCGTGCGTCACGTAAGCGGCCTGCACCACGTCACCGGCGGCCGTACGCGGGACGAACACCGCCAGTCCATCGAGACGACCAACCCCGTCGCCACCGGCGGCGATACGGTCAATCGTAAGGGTGCCGACAGACTCCGGCAGACGCGAGGAACGGGCGCGATCGGCATTCCGACCACGGCCACGTTGGGGAGGGCGACGGCTCACGAAAGCTCCACAGCAGAAAGAATGGTCACGAGGTCCGCAACCCCTCTCGACGGGCGAGCACAGCCCAACCGGGTGGCACATCCGTGCGCATCGCGGTACTTCCCGAATTGTTCTCCACGGCCGGCGCGACGCGCCCCGCAGTCCGCTCTTCATGGGCGACGAGCGCCGCGGCAATGGCGGCCAACGTCAGCGTCTCACGATCGGTTGTCGGCGCCGTGAGTGAGCTCAAACGCTGTTCGAGCCACTGAATGCTGATGTCGCCCGACTGGAACTCCGGGTCGTCCATCACGCGCAGATGGAAATTGCGCGACGTTTCGATACCATCGATGGTCAGCTCGTGCAACGCCCGACGCATGCGCGCGATCGCCAGCGGACGCGTGGGTGCATGCACGATCAGTTTCGCGAGCATGGGATCATAGTGAAGCCCCACATCACTGCCAGCCTCGATCCCGCCATCCCACCGCACGCCGGGACCGCTCGGCAGGTGCAAGTACTCGACGCGCCCAGTGCTCGGCAGAAATCCGTTCGACGGATCTTCGCTCGTAATACGGCACTCGATCGCCCACCCGCGCGGTACCAAATCACGCTGATCGAAGGGAAGCACTTCGCCGGCCGCTACGCGAATTTGCCACTGCACGAGATCGATACCCATCACGAGTTCGGTGACGGGATGCTCGACCTGAATACGCGTGTTCATCTCGAGGAAGTAGTACTGCCCATCCCGATCGAGCAGAAACTCGCAGGTCCCCGCGTTCACATACCCCGCGGCTTTCGCCGCAGCCACGGCGGTGGCTCCCATGCGCGCACGCAGTTCCGGCGTCACCGCCACACTCGGCGCTTCCTCGATCATTTTCTGGTGCCGACGCTGTACCGAGCATTCACGCTCGCCAAGATGCAACACGTTGCCGTGCTGGTCGGCCAACACCTGAATTTCGACGTGACGCGGTCCCTCGATGTACTTCTCCACGTACACCGCATCGTCGCCGAATGCGTTGAGGGCTTCGCGACGCGCCGACGCCAGCGCGTCGGCCAGCTCGGCCCGCTGACGCACGACGCGCATGCCCTTGCCACCGCCGCCGGCCGCGGCCTTGAGCAGAACGGGAAAGCCGTAGGCTTCGGCAATGGCGATAGCCTCGTCGGCATCCTTGACCCCTTCGGCATTCCCAGGAACGACCGGGACTCCGGCAGCGATCGCCAGTTGGCGAGCCGCGGTCTTTGACCCCATCGCTTCGATGGCTTCGGCCGGCGGGCCAATGAACACCAGCCCGGCTTCACGTACGGCACGCGCGAACCATGCGCGCTCCGACAGGAAGCCGTAGCCAGGATGGATCGCTTCGGCGCCCACGCGCTTGGCGACCTCGATCAGGCGCTCCCCAACGAGGTAACTCTGGTTCGACGGTGGCGGGCCAACCAGGACGGCTTCGTCGGCTTCACGCACATGCGGTGCGCTCGCGTCGGCCTCGGAATAGACGGCCACCGTTTTGACACCCAGCTCTTGGCAGGCGCGGATGACGCGCAGCGCGATCTCGCCGCGGTTGGCCACGAGCACCTTCTTGAACATGCGCGCGCTCACAGCGGGAGGTTCCCGTGCTTCTTGGGCGGGTTCCGGTCACGCTTGCCCTGCAACACGTCGAGCGCCTCGATGAGCCGGGGACGCGTATCGCGCGGATCGATGACATCATCGACGTACCCACGCGCCGCGGCAATGTACGGATTCGCGAACTTCTCGGTGTATTCCGCCACTCGTGCATCGAGCGCCGCCTGCTTGTCTTCGGCCTCGGCAATTTCCTTGCGATACAGAATCTCTACGGCGCCCTTGGGGCCCATGACGGCGATCTCGGCGCTCGGCCACGCCACATTGAAATCGCCGCGAATGTGCTTGGAGCTCATGACGTCGTACGCGCCGCCGTATGCCTTGCGCGTGATGACCGTAAG
>JAIXTI010000053.1 GCA_027484025.1 bacterium | reverse complement strand
GATGTCCAGCGCGGCGTTCTCACGCCGGACGCCATCGACGAGGCGGCGTTCCGGCATCGCCTGTACACCGCCAGCTGTCCCGATCCCGACCTGCTGATCCGTACCTCGGGTGAGCAGCGTCTCTCCAATTTCCTGCTATGGCAGGTCGCCTACGCGGAGCTCTACATCTCCAGCGTGTTGTGGCCCGATTTCGATCGCGCCGCATTGTACGAAGCGATTTGCGACTTTCAACGTCGCGACCGTCGCTTTGGCAAGGTGAGTACGTAATTCCCGCCTCGAAGTGAACGAACTCGGACGTCGTGTGATTGTGGCGCTGATCGGCGCGCCACTCGCCCTTGGCATCATCTGGATCGGTGATGCCGCCCTCGCGACGATGGCCGGCGGACTGTCAGCCGTCGCCGCCTGGGAGTTCTATCGCATTGCGCGCGAAGGGGGGAGCACCCCCATGAGCGTTATCGGCGTCATCCTGAGTGCGCTCATTCCGCTGGGCGTGCACGCCCAGTACCTGGGGGTGCTCACGATTCCGCTCTATGCGTGGGTGCTTACCGTCGTCGCCATACTGGCCGCCGCCATCTGGATGCGCGGTGTGGACGGCAAACCGCTGGGAGCGGCGAGCACCACGGTGTTCGGCGCACTGTACACCGGCGGCACGATCAGCTTCGTGTACGTCCTGCGCTATCACAACTACGCCGTCGGCGATACGGCGGGCGCGCTGGCCGTGAGCTTTCCCGTGGTGCTCACATGGGCAAGCGATACCGGCGCGTATTTCGCCGGCCGGCTCATTGGCGGGAGGAAGCTCATTCCGTCCGTCAGCCCGGGTAAAACCGTCGCGGGTTCGGTGGGCGGACTCGTCCTCACCGTGGCGGTGGCCTACGGGTTCGTGCACTGGTTGCTCGTACCCAAGGCGCAGCTGGGCTTCACGCCGTGGGGGCTGGTGATCTTCGGGCTCGCCATCAGCGTCGTGGCCCAAATCGGTGATCTCGCGGAGTCACTGCTCAAGCGTGAAGCCGGCGTGAAGGATAGCGGAACGCTGTTCCCGGGACACGGCGGCGTGCTCGACCGCCTCGACTCCCTGTTCTTCGTGCTGCCGGCGGCTTACGCCCTCTACGACCTGCTGCTCATTCCGGCGCCGGGGGCGCGATGACCTCAACAACCACGTCAGGGCAGCCCATGGCCACCAAGGCCTCTCACGGCCCCGTAGGCGTCGCCTTGCTGGGCGCGACGGGCTCGATAGGCACCAGCGCCTTGCGGGTGCTGGAGCGGCAACCAGAGCGCTTTGTGCCCGTCGCTCTCACGGCCAACGGCAACATCGCGGCGCTGACGGAGCAGGTCGCCCAGTTTGCGCCCGCGTATGTCGGGCTGGTGCAGGAGTGTGCGGATGCTCCAGACGCGTGGGGGCGCGGTCCCGGCTGCCTGGTCGAGGCGGCGACCCATCCCGACGCGCAGGTCGTCATCAACGCGGTGGTGGGGGCCGCGGGGCTGCCTGCCACCCTCGCGGCGCTCAGGCTCGGCAAGCGCGTCGCGCTCGCGAACAAGGAAACGCTCGTGGTGGCGGGCGAGATTGTCACCCGCACGGCCCGCGAACATGGCGGCGAACTGGTTCCTGTCGACAGCGAGCATTCGGCCATTCTCCAGTGTCTGGCGGGGCGACAGCCGCACGAGGTCAAGCGGCTCATCCTGACGGCCTCGGGCGGGCCCTTCCGTACGTGGTCGGCCGACAAGATCGCCAACGCGACCCGCGCCGACGCGCTCAAGCACCCGACGTGGCAGATGGGCAGCAAAATCACCATCGACAGTGCCACGCTCGCCAACAAGGCGCTCGAGGTCATCGAAGCGCATCACCTGTTCGGCGTAGCGTATGATCGCATCGAGGTGGTCGTGCATCCGCAAAGCATCATCCATTCGTTCGTCGAGTTCGTCGACGGCAGTGTGCTGGCGCAGATGGGAGTACCGAGCATGGAGCTCCCGATTCTGTATGCGTTGACCTGGCCGGAACGCGTGCCCGACAACGGCGTACCATCGTTTGATCCGGTGGCGCACGGTGCGCTCACGTTTGAACCGGTGCGGCACGACGATTTCCCCATGCTCGGACTTGGCATTACCGCTGGGCGGACTGGTGGTGCGGCACCGGCGGTGTTCAACGCCGCGAACGAAGTAGCCGTGGCTCAGTTTCTCGATGGCAGCTTGAGCTTCGGTGGCATTGCCGAGCGGGTATCCGAGGCGTTGCGTGATCTGTCGGCGTTGCCGGGAGATTCGCTCGACGCCTTGCTCGCGGCGGACGCCGCGGCCCGCGCGCATGTGCTGTCCCGTACTGCAAAGGAGTCCTGAGGCGTATGGCGTCATTGTCGGTATACATCGCACCGCTCTTGGTGTTCGGGCTCGTGGTCTTCGTGCACGAGCTTGGTCACTTCGTGGCGGCCAAATTGAGTGGCGTCTACGCGCCGGTGTTTTCGCTCGGCTGGGGCCGTCGACTCTTCGGGTGGAAGCGCGGCGAGACCGATTATCGCGTGTCGCTCATTCCGCTGGGCGGCTACGTGCGCATGGCGTCGCGCGACGATGATGCGCTGGCCGGGATCGAAGGCGCCGACGCGGATCGCGGTTCGTTGAGCGACACGTCGGCCGAAGCGGCGAAGGCCGCGGGAAAGTTGTGGGATCCCGCCGGCATGGCGCCGTTCGGGCCGCGCGCCGTGCCGGCCGACCGTTGGGTGGAGAGCAAGGGCACGGCCGCGCGCGTGTTCATTCTCTCTGCCGGCGTGATCATGAACATTCTGCTCACGATGACGGTCACGAGCGGCATTTACTACAAGTACGGCAATCCGTATCTGCCGGCGGTCATCGACTCCGTCGTGCCGGGCGCGCCCGCCGCCGCCGCGGGGCTCATGTCGGGCGATCGCATCGTCTCGATCAACGGCGAGGCCGTCCGTGGCTGGGATGAAGTCGTTGCGCGTGTGTCGCCCATTACGTCGGGATCGGTCCGCCTCGAGATCGCGCGCGGTACCGATCGTCTGGAGCGTCAGCTGACGCCGCAGGTGGCCGATGCGCAGGACCCGGTGACTGGCGCGGCGAAGAAGGTCGGTCGCGTGGGTATCATGGTCCGCGATTCCGTGGTGCGTGAGCCGGTGTCGTTGGGGCAGGCCGTGTCGAACGGGAGCAAAGCGACGTGGGGAATGGCGCGCAACGTCGTGACGGTGCTCGGCGGTCTGGTGTCGGGCGAAGTCTCGGCCAAGAATCTCGGCGGCCCCATACAAATTGCGCGCACGTCGGTACAGGCCGCGCGTAACGGCGCGGAGACGCTATGGTCGCTCATCGCCTTTTTGAGTCTGAACATCGCGATCCTCAATCTGGTACCGATCCCGGTGCTCGACGGCGGGCAGATTTTGCTGGTGCTCGCCGAGCGATTGAAGGGGGGCACGTTCAGCATGCGTACCCGTGAAGCCTTCGCGCGAGTGGGAGTGCTTGCCGTGCTGGCCCTCATTCTGCTCGTCACGTTCAACGCCCTGCGGTCGGTGTTCACGCAGTGAGGCGTCTGATCGTCGTGCTGAGCGCGGCGGTTTTTTGCGCGGGATGCCAGCACGTGTCGCGGCTCCATCGGCCGTGGGCGAACCCGCGCACGGTCAGTACACCGGGTTCGCTGGTGCCGCGCATCCCGCGTGATGCGGCGCGCTTCGAGATCGACAGCGTTACCGATTCGACCGCGACGTTTCGGGTACGCGAAGCAAAGTGGGTTCGCCCGGGATTGTCGAGTTACGTCGTCGACCCTGCGCAGCGTGATGGTCTGGTGGCGCGGCTCCGCGTCATTGCGCGCGACGGGGAGTCGGCGACCGCGCTGGTGACGGGGCAGGTGAGTCGGGTGAAGTCCGACCATTTTCTGCTTGTCGTGCGACCCGAGCCACGCTGGTGGCAATCGCGGCTCTTCTGGGCGGGGAGTGTACTCGGCGTGACGCTCGGTGCGGGTGGAGTGGCTGTCTCGCGGTGATCCATAGGTGCGCCGCGAGGTCACCGATCAACTGCAGACGAGTTTTCGCGGCACGACGGAGTTGGCGCTGTTCCGCGTGACGGCAATCGTGTCCGAAAACATGATGCAGTACGGCGCGGTGATGCGCATGAGGTACCGCCCAGTGGGGAGCGAATACGATTCGAGGCTATCGGCGCGTGTCTGGTACGGGCGGCCGCCTTCGAGCGGCGCGAACGTCACGCGCGCATCGCGAGGCTCCACCCGATAGCGCACGACGGCACAGCCACGCACCGGGAGTTCCAGCGAGACGCGCTGTCCCGCGGTGAGTTGCGTGAGCACGGTGTCGCGGAGGGCGGTACGGCAGGTCGTCGGCGCGTCAGGTACGACCGCGCGCAGCGAGACCTTTCCCGACAGCGGGAGCTCGCCCGCCCACGCGCCCACGCCGACGAGACGATTGTCGACGTAGAGTTGCGCAGAATCGTCGGTAACGAGGTCGACGAATACCGTGCGTGGTTTGGGGCGTGGTACGCGTGGCGGCGGCGTCACGGGAGCGGGCGGAGCGCTATCGAACGGGACCGCCGAACGTACCGCGGTATCGCCGGCGGTAGCCACTGCGGTGCTGTCGCGCCGCGGAAGGCTGTCGGTGGTGGTGGCCGTCGTGGGACGCGATTGCTGACGGTCCCACACCATCCACCCGATGGTGAGCCCCACCAGGAGCACGGCGAGCACGGCCCAGAAGCGTGAAGGGCCGGCCTCCTGGGTCTGGAACGCGTCGACGGTGTGGGAGCCCAAACGTGGCGTACTCGCCGTTCGCTCGGGGGCGCTGGGAAGGGCCGCGAGCGCATCGACGACCTGCACCGCACTGGCGAAGCGATCGGTCGCTTCCTTGGCCATGAGGCGCAGGACCAGCGACTCGAACTCCGGGCTCAGCTCCGGCACGACTGCGCGGAGCGGCGGTGGGGCGGTCTCGATGTGGCTCTTGGCCACGGCGTACCAGTCATCGCCTTCGAAGGGAAGTTTTCCGGTCGCGGCGCGAAAGAGCGTGACTCCCAGCGAGTAGAGGTCGCTGCGCCCGTCGAGCTCCTTGCCCCGGGCCTGTTCGGGGCTGAAGTAGTGGGGGGTGCCTTGGACCTGATTGGTGTCCCCCATGGAGGTATTCGCAGCCAGGGCGCGGGCAAGGCCGAAATCGGCCACGACGGCGTCTCCCTCCTGGTCGAGGAGGATGTTGTCCGGCTTGATGTCGCGGTGAATGACCTGACTGGCGTGGGCGACGGACAAGGCGGCGGCAATCCCGATACCCAGTTTGACCACTTCCGCCTCCGGCAGCCGGCCCATGAGGTTGAGTCGGCGTCCGAGGGTGAGCGGGTACAGGTCCATGGCCACGAACGCGGCCCCGTCGACCTGTCCGACGTCGCGGACGGTCACGATGTTGGGGTGGCGCAGCCGGGCGGCCGTGGCAGCTTCCCGACGGAAGCGTGTCTCGGCGAGCTCTTGGCCGGCGTATTCGGGACGGAGAATCTTGAGCGCGACGGGGATTTCCAGGTCGAGGTCCACCGCCTCGTAGACCCAGGAAAACGCCCCCGTTCCCAAGTGGCGGATGACCCGGTACTTCCCGATTGTTCGCCCCAGATAACGGTCGGGCACGTCTTGGTCCTTTACAGGGGGGGCTGAGTCGAGTAAGCTACCGTGCTTCCTGCAATTGCGCGCTCTAAACCCGCGGTGAATGTCGCGTACCACTCGCGCGACGACAGCTCGGATAACGGCTGAGAATACAACGACGATGGCGTTCGACAAGGCTACCACGATCGACAAATACCGGGCCCACGAAGGGGACACCGGTTCGACCCGCGTACAGATTGCCCTCCTGACGGAGCGCATCAACTACCTGACGGGTCATTTCCGTACGCATGCGAAGGACCATCATGGTCGTCGCGGCCTCCTCAAGATGGTTGGCAAGCGCCGGCGTCTACTGGACTATCTGAAGCGTACGGACGTGCAGCAGTATCGCACGCTCGTGCAGGACCTTGGACTCCGCTACTAAGCGGAGTTCTGTCACGTCGTCGCGCGGGGGCACAACTGCCTCCCGCGCGATTTGCGTTCTCATGAGGCTACAAAGCAGATGATGCAACGAATCGAGCGGACGTTCGCCGGTCGCCCCCTGGTTATCGAAACTGGTCGGATGGCGAAGCAGGCAGCGGGTTCCGCAGTAGTACAGTTCGGCGAGACTATGGTCCTCGCCGCCGTAACGGTGAGCGAGAACAAGAGCCCGCTCCCGTTCTTCCCGCTGACGGTCGAGTACAAGGAAAAGACCTACGCCGCCGGCAAGATTCCGGGTGGGTTCATCAAGCGCGAAGGGCGCCCGCACGATCATGAGATCCTCGCGGCGCGCATCATCGATCGCTCGATCCGCCCGCTTTTCCCGGAAGGCTTCCAGAACGAAGTGCAGGTGTTCATCTACGTCATTTCTGCCGATCAGGAGAATGACGCGGATGTGCTCGCGCTGGTGGCGGCCTCGTTCGCCCTGAACGCCTCCAAGATCCCGTTCCTCGGCCCCATCGCCGGCGTTCGCGTCGGTCGCGTGCAGGGACACTGGGTGCTCAACCCCACGTTCCAGCAGCTCGCGTTCTCCGACATGGAGCTCGTGGTCGCCGGTTCGAAGGATTCGATCGTCATGGTCGAAGGTGGCGCGCTCGAAGTGTCCGAAGAGGACGTGCTCGAGTCGCTGCGCCTGTCGCACGACGGCATCCGTGAGCTCATCGCCGCCCAGGAAGAACTGCTCGCCAAGGTGAAGCAGCCCAAGATGGCGTGGACGAAGAGCGAGACGCCCGAAGCGATCGCGACGCGCGTGAAGGACGCCGCGTCGGGACGCATTCGCGAAGCGCTGAACCAGAAGGACAAGCAGACGCGCGTGCAGGCAATCGAGCATGCGAAGAAGGAACTCGCGGCCGAATTGCTCGTCGAGTTCCCCGACAACGGCAAGGACATCAACGGTGTCCTGAACGACGTCGAGTACAACGAGCTGCGCGCGCAGGTGCTCGACACGAATCTTCGTGTTGACGGCCGCAAGCCCAACGAAGTGCGTGGCATCAGCATCGACAATGGCGTGCTGCCGCGCGCGCATGGCTCGTCGCGCTTCACGCGTGGCCAGACGCAGGCGCTCGTCGCCGCGACGCTGGGCACCGCGAAAGACGCGCAGCGTCTCGACTCCATCAAGGAAGCGGGCGAAGTCACGCGCTCGTTCATGCTGCACTACAACTTTCCGCCGTTCTCCACCGGTGAAGTGCGTCCGATGCGTGGCACCAGCCGCCGCGAAATCGGTCACGGCAATCTCGCCGAGCGCGCCATTCAGGGTGTGCTCCCCGACTTCGCTGACTTCCCGTACACCATCCGCATCGTCTCCGACGTGCTCGAGTCCAACGGCTCGTCGTCGATGGCGTCGGTGTGTGGCGGTTCGCTCGCGCTGTTCGATGCGGGCGTGCCCATGAAGGCGGCCGTCGCCGGTGTGGCGATGGGCTTGATCAAGGAAGGCAAGAAGTACGCGATCCTCACGGACATCCTCGGCACCGAAGATCATCTCGGCGACATGGACTTCAAGGTCGCTGGCACCACGGCGGGCATCACCTCTATCCAGATGGACATCAAGATCGAGGGGCTCGACCTCAAGATCATGGAAGAGGCCCTCACGCAGGCCAAGGAAGGCCGTCTCCACATTCTCGGGGAGATGGACAAGTCGCTCGCGACCCCGCGTACGGAGCTGTCGAAGTACGCGCCGCGCATCGTGACGGTGCAGATCCCGGTCGACAAGATCGGCGAGCTCATCGGACCGAAGGGCAAGAACATCCGCGGCATTCAGGAAGAGACGGGTGCCGAGCTCACCGTTGATGATGACGGTACCGTGACGATCGCCGCTGTCGGTGGCGAGAGCATGGAGCGCGCGAAGCAGATGGTGCAGGCCATCACGGCGGAAGCGGTGGTCGGTGAGACGTACGAAGGCACGGTCAAGACCGTGACGGCCTTCGGCGCGTTCGTCGAGATCATGCCCGGCACCGAAGCGTTGCTGCATGTCTCTGAAATGCGGTGGGAGCGTGTCGAGAAGCCCGAAGATGTCTGCAAGAAGGGCGATCGCGTCACGGTCAAGCTGGTCGACCGCGATGAGCGCGGCCGCCTGCGCCTCAGCATGAAGGCGTTGCTGCCGAAGCCGGAAGGCATGGCCGACGAGCCCGAGCGTCCCCGTCGTGAAGAGGGTGACCGTGGCGATCGTGGTGGCTCACGTGGTGGACGGAACGGCGGTGGTCGCGATCGGCGCTAAGCCTCTGGGCGCTCCGGCGCCCACGCTGCACCGTACGGACCTTCCCAATGGATTGACCGTGCTCTCGGAAGCCGTTCCGGGAGCACGGTCGGTTGCTTTCGGGGCATGGATCCGCGCAGCGACACTGCACGAACGCCCCGAGCAGATGGGAGTCTCCCACCTGCTCGAACACATGGTGTTCAAGGGCACGCGCTCACGCACGGCCCAGGAAATCGCGTTGTCTCTCGAGACACTCGGGGGATCGCTCGACGCGTACACCGAGCGCGAGCACACGTCGTATCAGGCACGCGTGCTCGACGAGCATCTGCCCGATGCCGCGCATGTCATTGGCGAGTTGATCTTCCACCCGCTGCTCCGCGAAGAAGATCTCGCGCTCGAGCGCAAGGTGATCCTCGAAGAGATCAGTATGGTCGAGGACACGCCGGATGACATCATCTTCGACGTGCACAATCGCGCCCTCTGGGGCGACCATCCGCACGGGTACGCCATTCTGGGCACGCGCGACACCGTAAAGGCGCTCGGCGTGCCGGACATTCGTGAGTTGCACACACGCGCCTACCATCCCGGGCGGGTCGTGGTGGCCGCGTCGGGACGCGTGGAGCACGATCAGCTGCTCGAGACGCTGCAGCGCGCCGGCTGGACCGAGTTGCCAATGGGAGATCGCACGCCGTTCCCCATCGATCCCGTCGAGGTGGCGGGGCCGCACGCCGAACACATCAAGCGCAAGGATATCGGGCAGACGCATGTCGTGCTGGGCGGGCAGGGGATCGCCCATGGAGACTCGCGGCGCTTTGCGTTTGCGCTCATCGACATGTTGCTCGGTGGCGGCATGAGTTCGCGGCTCTTTCAGCGGGTACGCGAGGAGCTCGGCCTTGCCTACAGCGTGCACAGCTTCAGCAGTTCGTATGCAGACACCGGCTCACACGGTGTCTACGTGGCGAGTGCGCCTGAGAGTGCACAGCAGGCCGTCGACGCGGTTCGCGAGGTGTTGCGCGACGTGGCGACGAAGGGGTTGTCTTCGGCTGAGCTCGCCGCCGGCAAGCGTCAGCTTCGGGGGCAGCTCGTGATGTCCATGGAGGGCGTGTCTTCCCGCATGTATCGAGCGGCGACGACCGCACTCTATGGTGAGCCGTATCGCACCATCGATGAGCTGATGGCGCTCGTCGACGCGATTGATGAAGATCAGGTGCGCGAGGTTGCGCACGATTTCTTCGATCCGGACCGACATATCCTCGTCAGCCTCGGCCCCAAAGCTGTTCGCTGACGTACACTCCCCATTTGAGAATCGACTATGCGTATCGGTGTACCCAAGGAGATCAAGACCAACGAAAACCGCGTGGCGCTCGTCCCCGCTGGCGCTGAAGCGTTGGTAGCGACCGGCCACGACGTGTTCATCGAGACCGGCGCCGGTATTGGCAGCGGGTTCGAAGATGAGGCGTATGTGGCGGTTGGCGCGCAGATCGTGCCCGACGCGGCCACGGCGTGGGGCAAGGCGGAGCTCCTGCTCAAGGTCAAGGAGCCCATTGCCTCTGAATGGCAGTACCTGCGTCCCGACCTCACGCTGTTCACGTACTTCCACTTCGCCGCCGACGAGGCGCTGACCAAGGCGCACTTGGCAAGTGGTGCGACGTGCATCGCGTACGAAACGGTCGAACTTCCCAACCGCGACCTCCCGCTGCTCATTCCCATGTCGGAAGTCGCGGGACGCATGGCGGTGCAGGAAGGGGCCAAGTACCTCGAAAAGCTGTACGGTGGCCGTGGGGTGCTGTTGGGCGGCGTTCCGGGCGTGGCGCCGGCCAAGGTCGTCATCCTCGGCGGCGGTATTGTGGGTGTAAACGCGGCGAAGATGGCGGCTGGGCTTGGTGCGAAGGTGGTCGTGCTCGATCTCTCGCTCGAGCGCTTGCGCTACCTCAGTGACGTGATGCCGGCCAACGTGCAGCTCATTCACAGCAACCGCCACAATATTCTCGAGCAGATCAGCACCTGCGATCTGGTCATCGGTGGCGTGCTCATTCCGGGCGCGAAGGCCCCCAAGCTCGTCCGTCGTGCCGACTTGGCCAAGATGCGCCCCGGGGCCGTGATCGTGGACGTCGCCGTCGATCAGGGCGGTTGTGTCGAAACGATCAAGCCGACGACGCACGAGAACCCGACGTACACGGTGGACGGGATCATTCACTACGGCGTGGCGAACATGCCGGGAGCGGTGCCGCGCACGTCCACGCTGGCGCTGACCAACGCGACGCTGCCGTACACGTTGCAGCTGGCCAACAAGGGCTGGAAGCAGGCGCTCAAGGACAACGGCGCGCTGCTCAAGGGCCTGAATATGTCGGCGGGTAAGGTGACCTATAGTGGGGTGGCCGAAGCCTTCGGCATGGAATTGACGGATCCGACGAGCTTCGTGTAAGCGGTCAGATTACGCTCGCTGTTCATCGCGCCGGGTCTCCACGATCCGGCGCGATTCTTTTGACGAGAGCTGACGCGGCGCCACGCGCACGTCAGGGCACTGTCACGCCCCACTTCCACCCCAGGTAGCGCTCTACGATCTGGCGGTCTGCGGTCGACAACGCGCTGGGGAATACAAGGATCTCACCGACGGCCCCCGGTAACGTGGGGTTTGCTCCCTGGTTGCCGTGACGCCCAATGGAGATCGGTTGCATGGCATTGGTTCCAGCAATCGACGCCGTCCCCGCACTGGCGCCGTTCCCCCAGAGCGAGATACTGCTGGCGTCCTGGACCATGCCGATGATGGTCGTCGCGTTAGTACTGATGGTTACGCCTCCCGACGAAGGGGCGCACCCGAGCAGGCTACCATTGTCGAGTCGCGTCTGAATGACCCACCGACCACTGACGGCCTTGATGCTTGTGAGCGGTGAGTCATTCACCGTGGGGTCGCGATCAAGAAGGTATTGACCATCGCCCGAATTACAGGTGCCATTGGTCACGATCCCCGATGTCCGGACCACGATGAAGATGCTGCGCGACCCAGTGATGCCGTACGAGACGGCATTGCCAATAAGGAAATCGTTGGTCGCATCGAACACGACGGCTGGACGGCCGTTGATCATGGAAGACGACAGGAGTGGCTGCTGTCCCGGGCTGTTTTGTGCTACGCTTCGCAACGATCCCGTGCGATCGCGCCACGTGGCCACGCTGGAACCGTTCAACGTAAACGTCGAGGCATCTTGTGCATCGAGGTGCAACGTGGGCGCCGTCGGGAGTTGGCCCGTCGCGCTGAACACGACACTTGGCCCCTGACCGGCGGACACCGATTGCCACATCGTGAGCTGGTTCGCGCCGTTGTCCAGTCGCCAATTACCGCTGGGGATGTCCGCAAAGCCCGTAGCGTTGGTGAGCGTCGTGAACGACATGAGGCTGTACACGCGTCCGCCGCCACCGGTCACCTGCCAGGCGAGATTCACGCCGGGAATGCCGTTGCCATTACCGTCCGATAGGCGAATGCGTGGCGCCGTAGCGGGGCTCGTGCCAGCGTTGGCGGTCTGATTGTTACCGGCCTCGATGGTGAGCACGCCCGCCCCCCATTTCGCCATCAGGCTCAGGGTGTACGTCTGCAGTTCGGCATCGCTCACTGCGCGCGGTATAAGCACGACCTCGCCGATGTCGCCGGTATACCACTGGGCGTCGTGACGACCGAGTGTAGCGCCGCCGAAAGTGGTAATCGCTCCCGTGGTGTTGTCACTACCGAGCGCCGCATTGTTGACGCGCAGGGTACGGGTCCCGTTCGTGTACCGTACCGTCCACACGCGTGTGGCCTGCACCGTTGCGGAGGCGAACGCGGCCACGGTGCCGGTAAGTGGGCTGCTGCCGTGGGAGACGTAGGCGGCATCCGACGAACTGTAACCGAGAATCGGGGCCGTGAAGTCACCTGCCGCCGCGCGGCCGAAGAACGGGGCCGAGCCTCCGGCGCGGCGACGCTCGACGACTACCAGCGTATAGGCGCCGGTCCCGGACCACGGCCGGTCAGCGAGCGTCATGACGTCGGTCCCGTCAAAGCGCAGCATGTTCTTGAAGATGAGTGGATTGCTCTGCACGCTCGGTGCAGAGGTACCCGACGCGGTGAAGTGCCGACCCCACCCTGACTTGTCGCGCCACTCGCTCACGACCCCGCTCGCGGACGTAATCGTGCTCGCATCCGTTGCATCCACCCAGAGGGCGGGATCGCAGATCGTGGCCGAGACGCAGACGGTGCTGGTGGTCGCGGTGAAGTCCGCCGTTTGTGTACCGTACGCTGCGCGAAGCGTACTGGTCGCGCTGTTGCCGAGGGTCCAACTCGCCGACGTTTCTCCGTTGCTGTCGGTAAGTGTCGTTTGGCTCGCGATCGTGCCGCCACCCGACACGACTTGCCATGTGACCGTGGCGCCAGCAAGCGGGACGGCTGCCGCATTGAGCACGCGCACCCGTGGAGCCGTGGTGGCAGCCTGCCCAGGGACGCCGACTTGCGTTTGGCCGGCGGTCGCTGTCATGGTGCCAAGCGACCACTTGACCATCAAGGCATTGCTGATGGTCGTGTACTCGGCAACGCTGAGGGCGCGCCGGAAGATGACGACCTCTCCGACATCACCGTCGTAATAGACCAGCGCGCTCCCGGTGTGCTGGCGACCGACCGCCGCGCCAGCCCACTCAGTAACACCAAAGACGGAGGCGTCGCCCGCGAGGAGCGCGCTATTGCTCAACAGCGTACGGAACCCGCTCGTCCAGCGCCCGATGTGGACGCGGCCCGGCTCAGCGGCGATGCTGGTGAACGCCGGCATCGTGGCGTCGAGGTTGTCGGTGAATGTCGCGAAACGCAGCGAGGTGCTGCTCTGATAGCCCAGCTGCAGATTGTTGGACACGAGCGCCGTGGTGCCGCCGACAACGAAGTTCGTGCTCCGTCCAGACCGCCGGCGTTCGACGACCACCAGTGTATACGGCGTGCCGCTCGCGACATCGGTGATTGGCACGAACTGGCTCGTGCCGTTGAAGCGGAGCGCGGTGCGGCCGTTCAGGCCACCCGCGACCACGGTGGGCCCGTCGGTCGTCACGCTATGCCGCTGCGCGCCGCTCTTGTCGCGCCACCCCGTCAGGATGCCCGCGGTCTGCGTCAGCGTCGCCGCATCGTCTGCGTCGAGCCACAGCGCGGCGCCACAGACGCCGTATACGCCAGGTGCGGCCGCCGTAATCGTGGAAGAAGCGGGCAGGGGCGTGCCGTTCACGCTGGCCGTCACGCTGAGCGTAGCCCCGCCACAGGCGGTCGGCTCGATGACGACTACGCGGCGACCGTTGGCATCGGTGACTCCCTCGTTGCGCACGGTACTCGTGCCGCCGGTGACCGTGACGGT
>JAIXTI010000041.1 GCA_027484025.1 bacterium | reverse complement strand
TGGCCGTACCCCGACTACCACCCCCAACCCCGACCAAGACCCGAGTAGATAGCCAGCAGAATGGCGCGAACCGACTGCAATCGTCCCGCGTTTGCCACTATCCTTAAAGGTTACCGGGGATGTTCTGCCCGGTCCGGTTCCTCCAGCAAGGCATTCCGTTGGATCTCAGTCACATCCGCAACTTCTGCATCGTCGCGCACATCGATCACGGCAAGTCCACCCTCGCGGACCGCCTGATCGAGAAAACCGGCACCCTGCAGAAGCGTGAAATGAAATCGCAGGTGCTCGATACGCTCGACCTCGAGCGCGAACGCGGCATCACGATCAAGCTGAACGCCGTGCGCATGAGCTACACCGCCGGCGACGGGCAGCCGTACGAGCTCAACCTCATCGACACCCCGGGCCACGTCGACTTCACCTACGAAGTGTCGCGCTCCCTCGCCGCCTGCGAAGGCGCGATTCTGGTGGTCGACGCCTCGCAGGGGATCCAGGCGCAGACGCTCTCCAATCTGTTCCTCGCCATGGACGCCGGGCTCGAGATCATCCCGGTGCTCAACAAGATCGACCTGCCGGGCGCCGAGCCGGAACGCCGCCGCCAGGAAGTGGTCGACCTCATTGGCTGCATGCCCGAAGACGTCCTCTTCGTGAGCGGCAAAGAAGGCACCGGTGTGCCCGAGCTGCTCGAGGAAATCGTCAAGCGCGTGCCACCGCCCAAGGGTGACCTCACCGGTCCGCTCCGCGCACTCATCTTCGACTCGTACTACGACAAGTACCGCGGCGCCATTCCCAGCATTCGCGTGGTCGACGGTGAGCTCCGCAAGGGGATGAAGATCACCTTCGGCGTGTCGGACAACATCTACGAAGTGGCCGAAGTGGGGTACCTGCAGCTGCGTCAGGTCCCCACCGATGTGCTGCGCGCCGGCGAAGTGGGCTACGTGCTCGCCGCGGTGCGCTCGGTGCGCGAAACGCGTGCCGGTGACACGATCTTCGATCAGAACAATCGTGCCCCCGAAGCGCTGCCCGGCTATCAGGAAGTCAAATCGTTCGTGTTTGCGGGTATCTACCCCACCGACACGACGCAGTACGAAACGCTGCGCGACGCGCTCGAGAAAATGAAGCTCAACGACGCGTCGCTGCAGTACGAGCCGGAAACGTCCACGGCGCTCGGCTTCGGCTTCCGCTGCGGATTCCTCGGGCTGCTGCACATGGAAATCGTGCAGGAGCGCCTGGAGCGTGAGTACGACCTCGATCTCGTCACGACCGTGCCGAGCGTGGAGTACCACGTGGAGAAGACCGACGGCACCGAGATGCTGGTGGAGAACCCGGCCCTCATGCCCGCGGCCGTCCTCATCTCGAAGGTCGAAGAGCCGTACGTGCGCGCGCGCATCATGTGCCCCACCGATTACATCGGGCCCATCATGACGCTCGGCATGGAACGCCGTGGCATCTACAAGAATCTGCGCTACCTCGACACGGTGCGGGTGGAGCTCGACTGGGAATTCCCGCTCGGCGAAATCATTCTCGACTTCTTCGACAAGATGAAGACGGTGAGCCGCGGGTATGCGTCGCTCGACTACGAAATGCTCGAGTACCGCCCCAGTGATCTCGTGCGCCTCGACATGCTCATCAACGGCGACGCGATCGACGCGTTCTCCGTGATCGTGCACAAGGACAAGGCCTACGAGTGGGGCCGCAAAGTGGCGGAGAAGCTCAAGGAGCTCATTCCGCGCCAGCTGTTCGAAGTCGCCATTCAGGCGACCATCGGACAGAAGGTCATCGCGCGCGAAACCGTGAAGCCGTTGCGCAAGGACGTGCTTGCCAAATGCTACGGCGGCGACATCTCGCGCAAGCGCAAGCTGCTCGAGAAGCAGAAGGAAGGTAAGAAGCGCATGAAGCAGGTCGGCAGCGTCGAGATTCCTCAGGAAGCGTTCCTGGCAGTACTGCAGGTCGACTGACCGAATGATCTCTGCAGTTTTGCAGACCAGCTTTCTCGGGGACATGGTCCTCACCACCCCGCTCCTCGAGCGGTTGGCTGGTGAGGGCTTTGTGCATGTGGTCGCCACGCCGGCCAATGCAGCGGTGCTCGCCAATCATCCGGCAGTCGCCAGCGTCATCGTGTTCGACAAACGCGGTGCCGATCGCGGACTCGGTGGCCTGCGGCGCGTCGCCGAACGACTGCGCAAGGTGGGTGCGCAGCGCGCGTATCTGGCACAGGGTTCGGCGCGCACCGCCGCGCTCGCGTGGCTGGCACGCGTGCCCGAGCGCATCGGCTTCGAAACGAGCGGCGGCAAGTTCTTCACCACACGTCGTGTTCCCTACGACCGCACGCTGCACCACGCGGCGCGGCTGTGGCAGCTGGCCAACGTGCTCGGCGACGAGCGTTCGGTGCCCGCATCATTGCGGCCCTCACTTTATCCGGGGGCGGCCGACGAGCAGGCGGTCAACGCGCTGTTGCACGCGCAGCAGGTGAGCGCCGACACGCCGCTCATTGCTCTGGCCCCCGGCAGCGTGTGGGCGACCAAACGGTGGCCGTCGTACGCGGCACTTGGGGCGGCGCTCGCCGAGTCACACGCCACGAACAGTGCGCGACTTGTCATACTCGGCGCCGCTGGTGATGCGCCGCTCGCGCAGGCCATTGCCGACGCCGTTGCGCTGCGAGGCGGTGCGCCCGTCATCAATGCGACGGGCGCACTGTCGCTGCTTGGCAGCGCCGCCATGTTGCGGCGCTGTCGCGTGCTGATCACCAACGATTCAGCACCGCTGCATTTGGCGAGTGCGATGAATACGCCCACCGTGGCGCTCTTCGGGCCAACCGTCCCTTCGCTTGGCTTCGGACCGTTAGCTGAACACCGGATGGTCCTCGGTCGAACCGAACTCGCCTGCCGTCCGTGCCACGCGCACGGCCCCATGCGCTGCCCGCTCGGCCACTGGAAATGCATGCAGGAACTCGCCGTGACCGACGTGATCGAGGCCGCGCAGTCGCTGTCTACGGTCAGTAGCGCATCGCCACCTTGAGTCGCTGCCACCACTGCTCGTCGAACGCGCTGATCGCGAGGGGATTCCCTCCGGCGGCGTCGGCCTCTTCACCGTGGCGTACCACCACGACCTGCAAGCTGGGAATCACGTAGATCTTCTTGTCGCCTTTGCCCAGTGCCGCGACGAGATCTCGGGGCGCACTCGGAATCAGCGACGCCTGCACCGTGGGCAACAGATACGGGCCCGGCGTGCGGTACGACGCCCCGCTGTTCAGCCACCATAGATAGCCGTAGCCGGCGTTGTCCGGCGGCGAGGCGCGCCAAGCCCGATCGAACCACGTACTGTCCGACACGACGGCCGTCCCATTCCAGCGCCCCCGCGACAGCGTGAGCAATCCGAAGCGGGCCATATCGCGTGCGGTGGCGCTCAAGATGAACCCAGGCTCGCCAGTATCGAACGACAAACGCCAGGTGCTGCTCATGCCGATGGCATCGAAGAGCAACGCGCGCGACGCGCTGTTGATTTCCTGCCCCGACGCACGCTGCGCCACCTGAAAGAGCTGATAATAGGCCGGGTTGTTGTAGTAGAACCGGTTGCCGGGCTGGGCGACGAGCTGCAACGAATCGTTCAACCCCGAGGTCATCGACAGCAGGTCGCGTACGGTGATCCGCGCTTCGGTGGCCGGACTGCGCGACCAGCCGGCCCCCAGCCACCGTGTGACCGGATCGTCCAAGCTGAGACGTCCCGTGGCGCTGAGTTGCCCAACGAGTGTGGACAGAACGCTCTTCCCCGCCGAGGCGATGATCGAGTCGGTTCCGACGGTCCACCCTTGCCAATAGCGCTCCGCCACAATTCGTCCGCGCCAAAGCACGACCACCGCAGTACTGCGCTGCGTACCGGCCCAATCGAGCGCGCTCCGCAGCGCCGTGGTGTCCCACCCGATGGCAGCGGGTTGAATGGTTTCCCACGGGCCGGTGCGCGTCGGGAAAAACGTCGTCAAACTGGCCACGGGCGTAGCGGCCGGCGTGGTGGGCCCGTCCGCAGGCGCGGAGCAGCCCCCAGTCACCAGCAGCGCCGTGAGTGCGCCAATACCAAGGAATCGAAGCATCATGCCCGTACGACGATTCAACCGGGGGTGGCGTTAAGCTCGGAGGAGCCGTGGCTCCGTTGCGCCCCCCGCGGGGCTGCCATTCGTCCTGCGCACGTTATCTTGTGCCATGGCCTCCACCACGCCCTCCCCCGATTCGCAGTTCATCATTGGTGTCGATCTTGGCGGCACCAACATTGTCGTTTCCGCCATGTCGCTCGACGGGTCGCGCCTGTTCGGCTCCCAATCGGAGCCCACGCTGGCCGCCGAAGGGGCTGACGCGGTCATCGCGCGCATGGCCCGCATGGTGAACACCACGGTAGGGATCACCATGAAGGAGGCGGGCGTTCCAAAGTCCGCGTTCCTTGGCGTGGGGATCGGTGCCCCCGGCACCGTCGATCGTGAAACGGGACGTGTGCTCGCCGCCCCCAATCTCAAGTGGTACGACTTCCCGCTCATCGACCGCATGGTCGAACTCACGGGACTGCGCGTCACCATCGACAACGATGCCAACTGCGCGACGTACGGCGAGTGGTGGCTGGGCGCCGCGCGTGGTGGCCGCAACGTCATCGGCGTGACCATCGGTACCGGTGTGGGCGGTGGTATCATCATCGACCGGCAGGTCTACCACGGTTCGAGCGATGCCGCCGGCGAAATCGGCCACATCACCATCGACCTCAACGGCCGCCGCTGCGGCTGCGGCAACTACGGCTGCCTCGAGGCCTACGCGTCGGGTAGTGCCATCGCCGAGCGTGCGCGCGAAGCGCTGCAGAACGATGAATCGTCGGTGCTGCCGTCGCTCGTGCAGGGCGATCACTCCAAGATCACCGCCGCCGTCGTGTACAACGCTGCCGGTCAGGGCGACGCCCTCGCGCTCGAAATCGTGCGCGACACCGCGCGCTATCTCGGGGCGGGGATTGCCAATCTGCTCAACGTGTTCAATCCCGACATCGTGGTCATTGCCGGTGGCGTCACGCAGGCCGGCGAAGCGTTGTTCGGCCCGCTCCGCACCGAAGTCCGCCGGCGCGCGTTCAAGAGCGTAAGTGATGCCTGCCAGATCGTGCCGGGCACGTTGCCGGGCACCGCGGGTGTGGTCGGTGCCGTGGCGTCGTTCATTTCGCAAACCACCGGACAGCCGCCCGCGTGATGGGGGCCCCGACAGCCACGCCCGCACGCAAGCGTGTCGGCGTGATCGGCTCATTCGTGTGGGATGTGCTCCACGGTCGCGACGGCCGCACGGTCCCCATCGAAGAGTGGGGTGGCATTACCTACTCGCTGTCGGCGCTCGACGCGGCGCTCACGGAAGACTGGGAAATCGTGCCGCTGGCCATGGTGGGCCAGGATCTCGTCGAGCGCGCGCAGCTGTACTGCCGCGGGCTCCGGCGTATGGCGCCCGACGCGGCCCTCATTGGCGTGCCCTACCCCAACAATCGCGTCGAACTACGCTATCTCGACGACGAGCGTCGCTCCGAGCATCTCACCGGCGGCGTACCCGCGTGGACGTGGCTCGGGCTCAAGCCCGTGCTCGACGCCGCGCGCCTCGATGCGCTGTACATCAACCTGCTCAGTGGCTGGGAGCTCGACCTCGAAACGGCGCAACTCATTCGTGCGCACTTTCAGGGACCGATCTACTGCGACCTGCACATGCTCGTCATGGCCGTGCAGGCCGACGGCCTCCGCACGCCGCGTCCGCTGCCGAATGTGGCCGAGTGGTGCGCCTGCTTCGACGTCATGCAGGTGAACGAAGACGAGATGCGCCTCATGGCTCCCGACTCGATGGCGCTCGCTGCCACGGCGATGGCGGCCGGCGTGTCCGTGCTTGGCGTCACCCTCGGCAAGCGCGGCGCGGCGTACTTTGCGGCGCCGGGCATTGAACGGCTTGCCGACTTGCCAGAGCGGCGAGGTCACAACGTTGCGCTGTCCACATCGCCGCGTGGCGGTGCCGGCGCATTCGGCGCGCTGCGTACCGAGCTCGTGCCGGGTGTCGCGCCGCGCATCGATGGCCCCGGAGATCCCACCGGCTGTGGCGATGTGTGGGGCGCCACCCATTTCTCACGACTGCTTGCCGGTGATAAGTTGACGGATGCCATCGCGGCGGCCAATCGTGCCGCGTCGCGCAACGTCGAACATCGCGGGGCCGCCGGCCTCTCGAATCATCTCCGCGGAGAGCTCAGCACCACGTGACGACTGTCATCAGCGTGCCGCCATCGCTCGACGAACACACGTTCGAGCAGGTGATCGAGCAATTGGCGAATACGCCGGAAGGATCGAAGATCCTGCTCGATGCGCGTCATGCGCGATGGGCGTCGCCGTACGGCCTCACGGCGTTGCTGTGCGTGCCGCAGGCCCGTACCGAACGGATTGCGTTCGCGGTGCCGGAGAATCCGGACACGGTGTCGTATTGGTCGCGCACCGGCTTCTTCCGGCACGCCGCCGAGCTCTACGAGATGCACGGCAGCGTGCCGCGGTCGCGCGATGGTCAGGAGAGCGACGTGCTGCTCGAGATCACACCCATCACCAAGAGCGACGATGTGCACGGCGTGGTGGGGCGCATTCAGCAGAAGGCCGCCGACATTCTGCACGGCCAGCTCAATCTCGACACCGCGGTAACCGGCGCGTTCGGCATGACGCTCTCCGAGTCGTGCCAGAACATCGTCGAGCATGCCGGCCTTGGCGGCTGGGTGGCGGTGCAGACGTACAAGTACGCGCGTCGGCTCGGTCGGCGCGTGGTGGTGATTTCGGTGTGTGATGCCGGTGTCGGCTTCAGGAAGTCGCTGGAGAGCTCCCCCGGTCATCGCCACAAAGATCGTTGGGATGATGCGATGGCCCTCGAGGACGCGGTGCTGCGCGCGGTGTCGCGCTTCCGGCATGGTGATGCGGGGCGCGGTCAGGGGCTCGCGGGCATTCGTCGGTTCGTGGGGCGCTGGCAGGGCAAGCTCACGGTGCGCAGTGGCACCGCGCGCCTGGGGATCATTCCCGAATGGGACGAAGACGTCCCCATGACGGAAGGCCTTCCGTTTTTTCCCGGCACCCAGATGCAGATCATCATCCCCGAGCGGGTGGGCGATGCGCCGGCGCGTCCGCGCAGCAGCACGTCCACGCGTGGCCGGAGCCGACTCTGATGCATATCGACGTCGGGACCGTGTTGCGCGGCACCGTGTGTGACCTGTACTCCAACCTGGTCACGCGTCCCACGGGCGCGGCGGTGCGCACCGCCATCGAGCAGCAGGTGGGGGAGATCGGCGTGCCGGTCGTCACCACCATCGACTTCTCGCAGGTCAACCTGCTCGACTTCTCCTGCGCCGACGAGATCGTCGCCAAGCTGCTGCTGCGCTATACCGGCGACAACGGCCCCCCGGGCTTCCTCACCTTCCGCGGCATTCACGAAGGGCACATCGACCCCATCGAGACCGTCCTCGAACGTCACGCGCTCGCGTTGGTCTCGTGGCACGAGGGCGAGGCGGAGCTGTTCGGCTACGTGGACGATGACGAGCGCGACCACTGGGTGACGGTGCGCGAGCATGGCCCGGTGCACGTCGAGGCGGTGGCGAATCTGCTGGGGGTCACCGAACTCTTCGCCGCCGAGCAGTTGGCGCGCCTGGCGCGCCGCCGGCTCATCATGCGGCGTGACGAGGGGTACGCGGTGCCGGGAACCGTCCAGGGCGGACCGGGCTCAGTACCGGGCAACGGATCGGGAGTGCAATGAGCGACGACAAGGACAACCTCGGCGGTCCGGCCGCGGGAAAGCGCAAGCTGGGCCTCTTCAGCGGCTTCGCGCCGCCGGTACAGGTCGTGGGCTTCATTGCGAC
>JAIXTI010000241.1 GCA_027484025.1 bacterium | reverse complement strand
CGCGCCGTCGCGAGGTGCAGCAGCGACGGTACAACACCCCCATCGCGATGTCTGCCGGCGACGAGTTGGGGCACTTCGAGTTCGGCTCCACCGTGGTGCTCATCTGCTCACCCGAGTGTGGCACGATCGAGTCACTCACCCTCGGCGCGGCCGTGAAACTGGGCCAGCGTATCGGGGCCTTGCCGTCTACTCAGAACTGAGTTCTCAGCGTCAGCAGCGAGAGGCTGAGAGTTGAGAGGGCAGCCCGGATCGGTGTGAGAGTCCAGCAACGCAGGGGTGAGAAGCCAGGACCAGCGGCCGCTGGTCCTCGCCTCTCACGGCTGCGTTGCTGGACTCTCACGCCGATCCGGGCTCAGCTCTGAGTTCTGAGATCACGACTCTCAGTACTCAGATCTCACTTCTGCGAGGAGTACGCGGCGCCGGCGTTGTGTTGGTATACGAGGGCCCCCCCGCTGTGCCCCACGTTCCAGCCTGCGGCGAGAACCGCCAGCGATCCCACGGCCCCCACGACGCGCAATGTGGAGCCCAACCGGTTGCTCATGAGTCCGCCGGCGGCGAGGACCAGGACCCCACCGGTTACCAGCAGAAAGAGCTCGGCGGCTTCTTCGTGTGCCTCGAAGGCGGCCTCGGGAACGAAGCGCTCGACCTTTTCCTCCTGATCTTCGCCGGTCTCGTTGGCGGCGAAGGCACTCGCCATCAGCAGCGCCAGCATCCCCACGGGAAGCGCCCAGGCGTGAGTCGGCTTCATGTAGCGGCGCCCCAGCAACAGCGCGAGGACCACGAAGATCGGCACCAATACGGTGAGCGCGATGGGCATGTGCACGATGAGGGCGTGGAGCGGCAGATTATTCAGCATGGATTCTCCTGTCGAGGACGAAGGGGCACCTCATCAGGTGCCTCGCCAGTCAACTTCGGAGGACAGGCACTCGCCGACTATACGGCATGTGTCTGTCCACAGGGCGCGTCGTATCCGACATTTGTCGCATGTCCTCTTCACTTCCCCCGAATGTGCATCCTATGAACGAAGAATCGGACACGCTGACCGGGAAATGGCCGCCGCTGCTGGCATTCTTTCTGTTGCTGGTCGTGACCGGTGGCGTTGTCGATATCGCCCTCGACCGTCCGCAGGCGGTGGAGGTGTATCGCAAAGCCAAACTCCAGGGCCGTTCGGAGCTCGCGGCGTTTTTCCTGCAGGATGTGGTGTTGCCGTCGTGACGCTCACCCAACATCCCCGCATTGGCGTCGCCGTCATCGTCCGACGCGGCAATACCGTGCTGCTCGGCAAGCGGCGCAGCACATCGCACGGCGACGGCGTCTGGCAGTTTCCGGGCGGGCATCTCGAATGGGGCGAGTCGGTGTTCGACTGCGCGCGTCGTGAGGTGCTCGAGGAGACCGGGCTCGAGGTCGCGGTCGAAGGGCAGGGGCCGTATACGAACGACGTCTTCGAGGCCGAGGGGAAGCACTACGTCACCCTCTTCGTGCTGGCCCGCAGCGACGCCGGTGCGCCACAGCGATGCGAACCGGACAAGTGCGACGAGTGGCGCTGGTGCAGGTGGGATGCGTTGCCAGAGCCACTTTTCCTGCCCATTCAGCACCTGCTCGAGCAGATGCCAGCGTTGCGCCCTGCGCCGTAACGCCGGCCGAAAATGAAAGAGGAGCGCATGGGCGGAATGACACGCGCCCTACGCTCCTTCGTCAATGCAACCCGACAACTGTTTACCGGAAGCTACCGGCGATCACTTATGTCGGAACGTGATGCGACCACGGTTGAGATCGTACGGAGAGACTTCGACGGTGACTTTGTCACCAGCCAGAATGCGGATGCGGAACTTGCGCATCTTCCCGGCGACGGTGGCCAGGATTTCGTGGCCATTTTCGAGATTGACGCGGAACATGGTGCTCGGAAGGACGTCGGTGACGGTTCCTTCGAATTCGATCATATCTTGCTTCATGCGCCCTCCTTTGGGCGGGTCAGGACAGCGGAGCCGTTGGCAGGTCGTCGCGTTGAGCGGTGTCGAACGCGGCCTGCAGCTGCTCCACGCACCGTTCGGCGAGTTCCGGTGAAGTATAGCCGGTAGACTCGATACCGTTGGGGTGCCAATGCCACGTCGTTTCGCTGGCAGCGGAGACGACCATGGACTCTTCCCAGACCGACACGGGCGGCGGCGGCACGCGACGGGCGCCGGAGCGCTCGGGCACATGGTCACCACGGGCGGCAATGATCCCCTTCCAGATGATGCAAAGGAGCTGACCACCGGGGGGCACGTCGTTGCCGGTGCGAATGTGGGCGACGGTAAGCGCCACGGGGCCGAGCTGCACGATGCAGCGATCGGGGGAGAGCCGCGTCGTTGGCGGCTCGCAGGCACTGAGGGTCGCCGCGCGCTTGGTGAGCGCAACCACGGCGTCGGTCAGGCGGGAGAACTCACGTGCCGCGACGGACTGGGCACGGTGGGACGTCAGGAAGTTCGTGCGGTCGGGGCCAAATCGGATATCCGACGGGGCCACTGGGGTTGCGTGGTCGATCACATGACCTCCGAACTGAGTAGAGACAGCATCGGGTGGGAATGGACAAGCCACTCCCACCCGCGAGACGGTGCTACGCTGCTGTGCCGGTGAGGCTTAGCGCGCGCGCGTGACGTTTTCGGCCGCGGGGCCCTTCTGGCCCTGCACGATGTCGAATTCGACGGTCTCGCCTTCGGTCAGCGACTTGAAGCCCTGGCCCTGGATGGCCGAGTGGTGAACGAAGCAATCCTTCTGGCCGTTCGAGGGCGTGATGAAACCAAAGCCCTTCGCGTCGTTGAACCACTTCACGGTGCCGGTCGTGCGCATACTGTTGTACTCCTAAAAGCTGGATCGGTGCTGGATCTGTCGGAGCACAAGGTCCCGAAGGACCCGCATGCAAAACGATACCGACTTCCACGTGCTCGTGATCGCCCTCACGACGGTCGCCATAACATTATGGCTACGATGCAAACACAAACGGGCCCGCTCGCTTTGGCAGGCCCGTGTAGGTCGGAACTTGTCCACGCAGTTGTATCAGCTACAGTGCGCGCATCGCTGTACTAAGAGTACCAGCATCGGGTGCGCAAGGCAATGTGGGAAACGGATATTCTCGGAAAAATGTGCCGTGGGCGTGACAGGCCCCACGGCAACCGCACTATCTCTCTGTAAAACAACGGCTTCCCATATCTGGAAAGCCGCGCGTCGCTCGCTCACCGGCCGCCGAGCTGCCCAAGCAACACCTTCACCGCCGCGTCGAGCTGCGTGTCCACCCCCCGGTACGATTCGCCGACCGCTCGCGTGACCGGGACATCCACCTTCCGCGGCACCAGCTCCATGTCCTTCCCTTCGTGGTCCTCCACCTTGATGAACGGCAGTCGCAGCGAGGTCCCGTCGACGAGCGAGATGTTGGAGGTATAGATGATCCACCCGGCCGTCGGCTCCCCCACCACCTTCCCCAACTCGAGTGTGCGATAGCCTTGGGTGAAGTCCTCGCCATCGGAAAGCGTATGCTGGTTGGTCACCAGCACCGTCGGCTTCTCCAGTGAACGCTGGCCGAGCTGCGTGCGCGCCGGCACCGGCGTCGCGCCCCGGTTGGTCATCGTCATGTACGGCTTCCGCGCAAACACATCGAGGGCGTACGCGTTCACGAAGCCGCCGTTGTTGTTGCGCATGTCGACCACAACCCCCTCGCGCCCGAAATTCTCGGCGTCGAGATCGAGGTACAGCTTGTTGAGCGATTCCTCGCCCATGTCGAACATGTGCACGTAGCCGAGCCGGCCGTTGGAGGCTTTCGCCACGTACGCCCGACGCTCTGCCACCCACTGCAGATAGAGCAGCTGCTTGATGGCCCCGGTGTCACCCGGGCGAATCGTGACCGTGCGTTGCGCGCCGGTGGCACCGGCCAGCGTGAGCTCGACTTTCCGCTCCACACTGTTGGCCAGCAGCGAGTCGAGATTCTCGCCCCGCACAATGGGCCGCCCATCAATGGCCACCAGGCGATCGGTGAGTGCCACGCCGGCGACCGCGGCGGGACTCAGCTGGACCACCTCCACCACGCGCAACGCCCCATCGCGTTCGTACGCGTCACGATCGAAGCGCACCCCAAGCTTTCCCACCGGGGCCGCCGGAAACCCACTCGGCCCGCTCGCTCCGCTGTGCGACGCGTTGAGTTCCCCCACCATGAGCGAGAGCAGTCGACGGAACTCGTCGGGGCTCTGTGCGGCGCGCACGACCGGCGCAAACCGCGCGCGGACGCCATCCCAGTCGGCGCCGTGCATGGCAGGGTCGTAGAACTGATCGCGCTGCGTGGCCCACGCCTGCTCGAACGCCACCAGCTTGTCGCTCTGGAAGTCCACGTCGAGCGAGGCGCTCACGCCAACTGGGCGCGACGCCCCGCCGGCGACGGGGACGATCGCGATGCGTCCGCCGTCGGTGTACCACAACTCGCGCGAATCGGCGGAGAAGCCGATGACCTGCTTGCCACCGCTCGTCGTGGTGATCTGGCGCGGCGTCGCCGGTTCGCGCGCCAGCTCGTCGAGCGACCAGGCGTAGAGATTGGGCTGCCCACCACCAGCGCTGCTGATGATGAGTGTCTTGCCGTCGGGGGTGAGCGCCACGCTGCCGATATCGATGCCGGGCGACAGCACCTGCACGCGCTCACGGATGCCCTCGAACACGATGCGTGTGCCTGGCGCGGCGCTCGGCCGCGCGGCGGGGGTGCTGTCCGGGCGTACGGCCAGTCGTGCACTGTCCGGACGCGGCGGATCGCGTCGCACGGTGTCGCGCGCCGGCGTCGTGAACAGATCGCGGAAACGATCTTCGCGGAACCGTGGCGTGCGTGGCACCAGATCCACGCGAATGAGGCGCGCGGCTTCGGTACGTTGTGCGGTGACGAAGAGCAGGAACGTACCGTCGGGGCTCCACTCGAGGCCACTGCTGTTGGAGCTGCCAAGGAAGCTCACCGGGCGCGCTTCGCCGCCGGCCAGCGGAACGACGTACGCGTTGGTGAAGCCGCGCGCGCCGCGTGACAGGAACGCCACCCACTGGTTGTCGGGGCTCCATGCAATCACGCGCCCGCCATCGAAGGGGGCGCGACCAAAGAGACCACTCGCCAACTTACGATCGCCTGTGCCGTCAGCGTTCACCACGTGCAGCGCGTTGCCATCGCGCAGATAGGCAATGCGCGTCCCGTCGCGCGATGGCGTGGGCTGCGTCGCATCACCGCTGCTGGTCAGCGCCTTCGTGCTGTTGGCCACAACATCGTGCAGCATCACGCGCCCGCCATCGGCGCTCCAGGCGACGTACACGATGCGCCGGTCGCCGGCACGATCACGCAACCACTTCGCCTGTTTCTCCAGCGCTGGGGTGCGCGAGAGACGCACCGCCTCGCCCCCTTCACGGGCATCGCTGGCCCACAATTCGCCGCGGCCGATCAGCGCCAGCTTCTTGCCGTCGCTCGACAGGTCGGCCGCAAAGCCCTGCGTGATCGTCTGCCGCTCCACGCCACGCGAGGCGCTCACCCCGCGCAGTGTGATGGGGACCTGCCGCACCTGCGTCGTGCGCACCTCGTACTGCCAAATGCCGAAGTCGCGCTCGAACACGATGGCGCTGCCGTTCCCGGCCATCTGCGGCCAGAGCACGCGCCCGTTGGTGAAGTTCGTCAGGCGCGTCGCCGTGCCGCCCGCCGCGGGGCGCGACCAGAGGTTCTCCGGTCCCGTGCGATCGCTCATGTAGAACACCGTCGCGCCATCGGGGGACCACATGGGCCACAGGTCCTTGCTGCCGCCGTCTTCCGAAAGACGGGAATACACCGGCGTCGCGCCAAGCTTCACCAGCCACAGCTCCGCTTCGTCGAGGTGCGAACGACCGCGGCGCCACCACTGGCCGCTGGCGGTGCCGCGTGCCGAGAGGGCGATGGTGGTGCCGTCGGGCGACGGCGCGGCGAAGAACTCACTCGCATAGCGGTCACCGGCCACGGCCATGGGAGTCCCTCCGCTGGCCGGTACGCGATAGACATCCTGCATGCCGGAGATGTCGCCGGTGTTGCTATGGAAATAGAGCCATTTGCCGTCGCGCGACCACGCCGACAGCGCCTCGTTGGCGTCGTCGAAGGTGAGGCGCCGCAGTGCGCCGCTCCGGAGGTCGAGCAGGTAGATGTCGCCGTTGCCGGTGCGGCTGCTCGTGAACGCCAAGGTGGCGCCGTCCGGGGAGTACAGCGGCCGCGCATCATTGGCGGGGTGGGCAATGAGCAATCGCGCATCGCCGCCGGTGGCGGGCACCGTCCAGATGTCACCGCCGCTCGCGAAGGCGATTTCGCGCCCATCGGGGGACAGGCTTGGTTCGGCGAGGGCGGGCGTGGCGGCCGGCGGCGCGGATTGCCCAATGGCCGCCGTGGCGGCACCGACGAGCAGCAGGGGCGACACGACGGTCGCCGCGAGATCAAAACGGAAATGGCGCATTCACAAAGCTTGCCCCGGCTCCGTCTATCGTCTAGCTCTGGGTATGCCCCCACGTGACAGCAGCCGCGCTCCGTCTCCCCGGGCGACTCCCGCCGCCGGAGAAGCGCGTGTCGCGCTCCTGCGCGGCGTGAACGTGAACGGCAAGAAGATTTCCATGGCCGACCTGCGCGCCATTGCGACCGCGCTGGGGTGGGGCACACCGACCACGCTGCTCAACAGCGGCAACCTGGTGTACCGGAGTACCGGGCCATCGCCTGATCAGGACGCCGCGCTGCTGCATGACGCCATTGTCCGCGATGTGGGAATTCGCAGCACGATATTCGTACGGACACAGCCGCAACTCGCTGCCATTCTCGACGCCTGTCCGTTGCGTGCACAGGCGGCGGAGAACCCGTCGCGTTTGCTGGTCACGCTGTGGGACGGTGAGGTCACCGACGACATGCGCGCCGCGTTCACCAACGCTCCGGTGACCAACGAGCAGTTCGTGGTGGGCGCGCACGCCCTGTACACGTGGCACCCGGACGGCATTTCGGCGAGCACGGTATACGACAAGGCCGCACGCGCCGCTGGCCATCACATTACGGCGCGCAATTGGAGCACCATGCAGAAACTGCTTGCGCAGATGGACGCACACGCCACGCCGCAGCCGACACCATGAAAACTTCGTCGCCAACGCAACCGCCCGAGCGGCTGGGCTACACCGCACTCATCGACCGATACGACGCCATTCTCTTCGATGCGTACGGTGTGCTGGTCAACGCCAGCGGTGCGCTGCCGGGAGCGGCCGAAGCCGTTGCGCGACTCGTCGCGCGTCAGCAAACGTTTCTCGTCGTCACCAACGATGCCTCGCGCTCGCCCGAACGCGCGGCGGCACGCTTGGCGTCGCTCGGGATTCCCGTTCGCCCGGAGCATGTGCTGAGCTCGGGCATGCTGATCGCGCCCGCGCTGCTGGAGCATGGCATGCAGGGCAAGCGCGTCGTGGTCCTCGGCACCGGCGATTCGGCGAACTACGCGCGCCAGATCGGTGCCGAGGTGGTGTCGCCGAGTGTGGCGCATCCGGCGGACGCGGTGGTGATTGCCGACGAAGGAGGGTTCGACACCCTCGACGCCCTGGATGATACGCTGAGCATGATCGTGGCGGCCCACGCGCAGGGGCGATCGACGACGTTGCTGCTCGCCAACCCCGATCTCGTGTATCCCTCTGGCGAGGGGACGTTCGGCTTCACGGCGGGGTCGCTGGCGGGTATGCTCGAGCGCGCGTTGCAGCTGCTGATTGGAGCTGATGCGCCGCGCTTCGAGGTGTTGGGCAAGCCGGCGCGTCGCCACTTCGAGACGGCGCTCGAGGTGGTCGGTACCCGCCATGCCGTCATGCTGGGCGATACACTGCACACCGACGTGGCCGGTGCGGCTGCGGTGGGTATTGCGAGTGCGATCGTGCTCACCGGCGTCACGACCGAAGCGCAGGCGATGCAGGCCGGAGCGCACGGCCCCACCTATATCCTGAACGATCTATGTTGAACCGTGTGGGATTTGCACGGCTCCTGTTCTTTCTGGGCGCGGCGTTGCTCGCGCTCTTCGAAGTGGCCAACGTGTATTTCATCATGCCGTTGCCGGGGAGTCAACGCACGCGCAGCCTCGAACTCGCGTATGCGCTGTACAGCGCGCGCTGGACCATTCGTGCGGCCGCAGCGGTGCTGATGCTGGTGGGTGCGTGGCCAGTGTTGCGGGCCGGCACCCGCACCCGCATTGCCGCCGCGATCACGCTGCTGGCGGTGAGCGGCGTGTCATATGCCTTCAACTTCCGTATGGCGGCCGACGCGATGTTTCTGCCGCCAACGACGGTGCGCATGGAGCCCGCGAGCCGGAATACGGTCGCGTTGGACCGCCTGGTGGTGGGCGTGGAGCAGAACGGTGAAGCGCGCGCCTATCCGCTGCAGTTCATCGGCTATCATCATCAGCTCCGAGATACCATCGCCAACACTGAAGTGCTGGTGAGTTACTGCACGGTGTGTCGAACCGGACGGGTGTTTCGCCCCGTCGTGAAGGGCGAGGTCATGCAGTTCCGGCTCGTGGGCATGGACCACTTCAACGCCATGCTGGAAGACGCGCGTACGGGCAGCTGGTGGCGGCAAGCCAACGGCCAGGCTGTGGCGGGACCACTCCGGGGGGCGATCATGGAGGAAGTCCCGAGCCGTCAGGTGTCGCTCAAGCAGTGGCTCGCGCTGTATCCGAACTCGTTGGTGTTTCAGGGTGACAGCGCGTTCACCGCGGAATACACCAAGGACTACGCCTTCGAGCGTGGCACCAGCCGCAAGAAGTTGACGGGTACCGACACGGCGTCGTGGCGCGAGAAGTCGTGGGTGGTTGGTGTGTCGCTCGGTGGCGTGAGTCGCGCCTACGACTGGAATCACCTGGAGCGCGAGCGCGTGATCAACGATGTGGTGGGCAAAACGCCGATCGTCATTGCACTGGCGAGCGACAGCGTGAGCTTCTTCGCCTTCGAGCGTCCCGATGCGTCGGTCATGTTCACCATCGATGGCGACTCGCTCGTGGCCGGTGCAGGCGCAACAGCGAAGCGGTACGCGTTCAACGGCAAAGGCACGGATGGTGTCTTGATGCCGATCATTGCCAGTCAGGAGTTCTGGCACAGTTGGCAAACCTTTCAGCCAACCACCGATCAGTTCCCGCGTCAACAGCGAGCCGCCAAGTGAAGCACTGCCGTCCGTTGTTGCTTCTGTCCGTCATGCTGTTGGCGGCGTGCGGCCCCGGCAAGAACTACCGTGCCGAACGCGCGGTGTTGCGCGCCACGTTGGTGGAGCTGTTCGCCACGCGCGAGCGCGCCCAGGTGATCAGCGTGTGGCAGGACCCGCGTCAGCAGTCGCCCACGTTGTCGGCGTTTGGTGGACCGTGGGACCATCACGACACGCTGGCGCTGCAAATTGTGGACAGTACGGGGCTGGGACTGCCGTTTCGCGTGGAACCCCTCACGCTCGGCGATATGGAGCGCTTCTTTCGCGCGAACCCCAAGGGGTGGGATGCGTGGTTCGAAGCCCACCCGGGTAACGCGGGGATCGTGGAAGTCGCCACGCCGAAGATTGCCGACGACTCGGCGGTAGTAATCGTCGGGCGTGCGTGCGGCGAGATATGCCGGACCGCCTGGCGCGTGACGCTGGCCCGTACCGGCGAAGACTGGAACGTGTCGCGCGTGGATGTGCTGAAGCTGCCGAAGTAGGCCGGTCGGTCCTCCGCTCCTGCCGTCTGAGTGGCTGACGCGCCAGGATCCCCCTCTTCGCTCAATCCCAGTAGCTTCCCGTCATGACTGACCTCGCCACACTTCCGCTTTGGCGCTCGACTACCGTTCGCGCGTGGCACGATGCACTCGATGGCTACGATGCGGCCATCGCGGCGCTCGGCAACCGTAAGTTGCCCGACCATGACCAGTGGTATCGCCACGAGCTGCCGGCGATTGTGGCGTCGCGCGCGCCCATGCATGTCACGCACGACGAGATGGTGCGCATTACGGAGTGGAAGATGCTGCGCGGTGTGTGGCGTGCCCCCAATCTGGTGCTGGTGAAGAACAATGCGTTGGGGGCCGTCGAGGCGGCCACATCGAATGCGGCGGCATTGCTCGACACGCCACCGCGTGCGCTCGCCGCCGTGGTCGAGTTGGGCGGGGTGGGGCCGGCCACGGCGTCGGCGGTGCTGGCCGTGATGATGCCGGCGCGCTTCCCGTTCTTCGATGAGATCGTGACGGGACAGGTGGCGCCGCACGAAGAAGGGATGGGCAAGATCGCGTGGACCGCCGTGTACTATCGCAAGTACGCCATTGCGCTCATTCAACGCGCGACAACGCTCGGCGCGGAGTGGGATGCCACCATGGTGGAGCGCGCCCTCTGGGCACATGGTGTGAATGCCGGTGCTCGTGTATGAGTCACCACACATCGGCGATGCGCGCTGATGTGGTGATCTGCGGGGCCGGCATAGCCGGAATTGCAGTGGCTCATGCGCTGTCGGTGTCGCATGGGGTGCGCCACGTGGTGCTGGTCGATGCGCAGTCGCCGTTGTCGCTCACGAGCGACAAGAGCACGGAAGCGTACCGCAATTGGTGGCCCGGTCCCGATGATGCCATGGTGCGGCTCATCAATCGCAGTATCGATTTACTCGAGCAGTGGGCCGATGCGACGGACAACCGCATGCTGCTCAACCGACGCGGCTATCTGTACACCACGACGCGCGCCGAACGCGCAGCACAGTTCGTGGAGGACGCCGCGCTGGCTACCGCGCAGGGCGCTGGACCGGTGCGCACCTATAGGTCGCGCGCCGACGCGGCCACCTATGTGCCGTCGGCGCACAGTGGCTGGCGCGACCATCCGGAGGGCGCTGATCTATTCCTCGATCGCGAGGCCATTCGCGAGCATTTCCCGTGGCTGTCACCGGATATCTGCGCCGTGCTGCATGCGCGTCGCTGCGGCTGGTTCAGCGGACAGCAGCTCGGCATGATGCTGCTCGAGGAAGCAAAGAGCGCGGGAACGAGTTTCGTAAGCGGCCACGTCCGCGCGGTGCACCACGAAGGATCGCGCGTGCAGGGCGTGCAGGTGGCGACGGCAGACGGCCGCGAACTGCGCATCGATACGCCCGTGTTCGTGAATGCCGCGGGACCGTATGCGGCCGAGGTGGGGCAGATGATGGGCGTGACACTGCCGCTGTTCAGCGAGGCGCACTACAAGATTGCCATCGAAGACGTGCACGGCGCGGTACATCGCGACACGGGGCTGGTCATTCTCGACGATGCGCAGTCGCTCGCGTGGAGCGACGACGAGCGGCAGGAGTTGGCCGCCGATGCGGACACGCGGTGGCTCACGGAGCCGTTGCCGGCGGGCATTCATCTGCGTCCCGAGGGATACGGTAGCGCGAAGACGGTGTTGATGTTGTGGGATTATCACAGCGCCCACCGTTATGACGCGCCCGCGTTTCCGTTGCCGGATGATCCGTTCTATCCCGAGGTGGTGCTGCGCGGCATGACGCGATTGGTACCGGGATTGGCGGCGTATCTCGAGCGGCTGCCGCACGCGTACGTCGACGGCGGCTACTATACCAAGACGGAAGAGAACCGTCCGTTGATCGGGCCGGCCGGCGTCGATGGGGCGTACGTGTGCGCAGCCTTTTCCGGCTTTGGCCTCATGGCGGCGCCCGCCGCTGCGGAGTTGCTGGCGCAGCAGATCACCGGCGCGTCGCGGCCGTCGTACGAGTCGGCGTTCGCGTTGTCACGCTACGATGATGCGTCGTATCGCGCGAAGCTCGCGCAGTGGGGGAGTACGGGGCAGCTATAGCGGCCCCGTGGCGCTTCGTCACCGCCGAGCGAGGCGCTCCGCGACCATGCGCTTGAGCGACCCGTCTTCGAGATACGGGCGCAGGTATTTCCCGGGGCAGCCGGTCTGGGCGTAGTGGTAATGGCCGCCAATGGCCTCAACGGTAAGGCCATTTTCCCGGATGGCCCACGCCATGAGGTCGGCAATGACGCCCAGCTGCGCCGGCGTGGGCTCCTGCAGGTCGTAGTTCCCGATCATGCTGATCAGAAAGTGCCCGCTCGGATTGTACGACGTGTTGGTTTCACCCATGAAGTGCCAGTCGCGCCCTTCGTACACGTCCCCCTCGAGGTCGAGGAGAAAGTGATACGGCACATCCCACCAGTTCCGTTCGCGCGCCCCCCACGCCTGCAGGTTGCGCAGGCGTTGCGCCGGGTCTTCGGTGGGAGACAACACCCGCGCGTCGCCGGTGTGGTGCAGCGTGACGTGCGAAATCGTGTGCGGAATTCGCAAGCGCATGGCGGCGCCGCCGGCGGAATCGCTGCGCGCGATCTCTGGCGGAAGCGACTGCACGGTGGCCATTTCGAGGGCCACGAGTCCGGCGCCCAACTCCCCCGGGCCGTACACGGCGACCACCGCCGTGTGCATGCCGCCCCAATTGAACGCTTGCCCCTCCGCGACGTCGCGGACGTCGGTGCGGCCGCCCTGGCGCAGCTGCAATCGCACGACGTCGGTGTTCTTGCCGTTGCGCGCTTCCACCGCCGTGCGCTCCACAATGAGCTGCACCGACTTGAACACGAGCGTGTCACCCGCACGAATGTTCCGGCGCACGGCATCGGCCGCGTGGCCCAGCGGTGCCTGCTGCTGCCACACGGCGTGCCGGATCACCGGCGGTTGCATCGCGACACCGATCACCGTCGGTGCCATCACCAGGGCGAGGAGCGCCGTCAGCGCCCGCATGCTCACGAACGCTCCGTCGCCACGGTGCTTACTGCCCCGTGGTTGCGGGCTTCACGATTTCCGGCAGCACCGCCGCGACGCGCTTCATCTCGTCGGGGGTGCCAATGCTGATACGCGCCCACGTGGTGTACGGAGGGAACGCGCGGCCAATGAGGAAGCCCTTGGTGAGCATCGCCGCCTGCACCTTCTCCACCGGCATGCCCGTGTCGAAGAAGACGAAGTTCGTGTGCGACGACGTCATGCGACGCCCCAGCGCCTTGACCGCCGTCTGCATGATGGCGCGCCCTTCGCTGTTGCGATCTCGGCACATGTTCTGATACGCCGTGTCCTGCAATGACGCCGCGGCCGCGCGCGCGCCGAAGACACCGGGGAAACTCGTGACGCACGGCTGCAGGCGCGCGATGATGTCGGGGCGCGCAATCGCGAAGCCGGTGCGCAGCCCTGCGAGTCCGTGAATCTTCGACGCGGTGCGCGAAATGATGACGTTCTCACCCGCCTTCACGAGATCGATCATGCTCGTGTAGCCCGGATCGGTCACGAAGTCATGATATGCCTCGTCCACCAGCACCACCGATTTGCGCGACGCGTTGCTCACGAACGCGCGTAGCTTCGCCGAATCGGTGAGCGTCCCGGTGGGGTTGTTCGGATTGCACACGAACACGAGATCGACCGACTGCACGTGCCGGCGTTCCATCGCTTCGAGATCGTGCGCGAGGTCGCCGTCGAGTGCCACCTTGTGCACGCGCGCGCCGAGGGCCTCCGCGTACCGCGGCAGTCCTTCGTACGTGGGCCACGGCGTGAGCACTTCGCCGCCCTGCATGGCATAGGCGAGCGCCACGATCGACAGCACATCGCCCGACCCAGCGGTGACGAGCACGTAGTCTTCGGGCACGCCCATCTGCTTCGCGTAGATCTTGCGCAGCTCGGGCACGGCCGCCGCCCCATACCAGGCGTGCTCCTTCCACATGTCGTTGATGGCCTGCTTGGCCGACGGCGCCATGCCGTACGGGTTTTCGTTCGACGCCAGACGAATCGGGCCGTCGGCGCGACGCATCGCTTCGATCTCCCGTTCGAGGGCGAGAAACCCCTCGAGCGTCGTCTGTCCGTTGACGACCGCCGGTGCGGCAGGGGCCTCGAGCGCCGGAAGCAACGCCGGTGACAGTGACTGCGTGGCAATCGCGCCACCCGCCACGAGGCCGGAAGACTTGAGCCACTGACGGCGGGAGAGCGGGTTGAAGGCGCGCGTGGTCATGACAGGCTCCGCAGGCGAAAGGTCGGGAACGATCCGGGGCAGCTGGGGACGGGATACGATACGGCCAATTGGCGGGAAACGCACGGAAAATCTGTGTCGGGCTGCGGTGGCTGCGCCCCTGCCATGTGTGGTGGCTGCCGTCTGCGTACTCGGCGTGATCCCGCGGCACCGCGCCGAGACGGCGGACGGCAGGGTTCTAGACAGCAGGGGCGGAGTAAGGCCGCCGTTGCTGCGCTCCTGCCATCTGTCGTTGCTGCCGTCTGCGTACTCGGCGTGATGCCGCGGCCTCGCGCCGAGACGGCGGACGGCAGGGTTCCAGACCGCAGGAACGGAGTCTTAGTGGGAATGACCCTGCGTACTGTCCGCCCCCGGCGCCGTGCTCTCCGGCGTATCCGACAGATGCTCCTGCACGATGCGCCACTGCCCGCCCTGCCGTCGCCAGAGCATCGTCCACGCCCCGCTTACGACGTGGGGGGTGTTGCGCGGGGTGACGTGGGGAATGCTGTAGGTGAGGGTGACCACGGCGGCGTCGCGGGTGATGAGGTCGACGTACGTGGAGCCCAGCACGAACTTGGGGTCGCGCATGTTCTGTCCTACGCGCTGCCAGAAGCCGCGAATTTCGCCTGCGAGGGTGTCGCGCGTCGTGGTGACCCGTCCCGCGACGGCCGAAATGACGCGACCGGATTCGGGGTAGAGTGCCAGCAACCGGTCGGGCGCGTTTGGCTGCGAAAAGTCGTAGGCCTGCACGACCAGTGCGCTCAGCGAATCGGCGATCGCCCGGCGCTCCTCGGGGGCGATCTGTTCGGGGTTCCGGCAGGCGGACCCCAAAGCCACGGTGCCGGAAAGCGTCAGAGCGAGCACGATCGTTCGAACAGTGGAGGGCAGGGCGCGCATCATACCGGGTAGTGTGGGACGGGAGGGTCTCGCGGCGCGGACACTTTCTGAGCGAACCTGTCCCCGAAAAGAGACGCGTGCGAGACACAATGTGCTCGCGCTCACTCGGAACGGTCCGCAATGGCCATATGGCCCAGCAATTGCCTTGCCCAACCATATCGGTGGCACGCCGGCAGGGGGTCGGACGCGCACGCCGCGGTGAGTGGAGGGGCTGTGCGACAGAGCAACGGGCGTAGACGAAGTGCCAGGGTGGCCGCCGGGATGGTGGTCGCCGTAGGGATGCTCGCGTGTGGTGGCGATCGGGAACAGGGGGGGATGACGGCCGATCTGGAGCGCGATCTCCAGCTGGCCGCCACCGCGCGTGCGCCGCAAACGGCGGTGGTCTCCGCCATCGAGGGCGGCCCGCGCAATGCGCCCAGTGGCACGGAACAGGGCAAGCGCGACGCCGTGAGTACACCACGGCGCACACCGCGCCCCCGTCCCCAGGCGGAAGTGCAGGAGGTCGCGGTCGCTGAGCTCCCCGAAGAGACCACGGCACCGGCGGTGGCCGTGACCGAGACGGTGGAGCCCACGCCGGCGCCGACGCCGCAACCCGGGATTCACTACCCTGAGCCCGAGCCCGTGGTTGGCACGGCGACATCCCGCGGTCCCTCGGCGGGCAGCGGTGACGCCGAAGGCCACGGCGAGATGGGGACCGGCACCGGCCGGCGCGGCGGCGGCTGGGGCGGCATCATCGGGGTGATCATTCGTGGCGGGGCCGCCGGGATCGACAACTGCGAAGAGCACGACCGTCGACGCGCAGGCCGTAATGGCCGCCGCGGCGGCGGCGGGATCATCATGGTGGGCGGTGGCATGGGCCCCATGGGCGGTGTCATTGCCAACGGCGGCGGCATCGTTCGCCCCACCTTCCCGCGCTGAGCGCCGGACGGCACGCCGTCGGGTTCGAGATCGAGTGTCGTCAGCGCGCCTTGTCGAATGACAGGGCGCGCTGACGGCGTATTGCCTCCCGTGTAATCAAATTTCGCCGCCCACCTCGGCCAAACTGCTTGCTCCCCCCTCCGGTGCTGCGCTAGGCTTCCGCGAGTGAACACGCACTTCGAACAGCTTGGCGGTGAAGCCGGCATCCGGACGCTGGTAGACCGCTTTTACGACCTCATGGACACCGCGCCTGAGGCCGCGACGATTCGCGCCCTGCACGCCACCAATCTCAAGGTGTCCCGGGAGAAGCTGTTCCTCTTCATGTGCGGCTGGACCGGTGGTCCCCAGCACTACACCGAGAAGTACGGCCATCCGCGTCTGCGCATGCGACACTTCCCGTTTGCCATCGGCGCGCAGGAGCGCGACGAGTGGCTGTGGTGCATGGACCGCGCGCTCTCCGAGCACGAGGCGCCCGACGAGTTGAAGACCTTACTTCGCCAGCGGCTGCAGCAGCTGGCGGATCACATGCGCAACCAGCCGGAGTAATCGGTGCGAATTGTCGGTGGGAAGTTTGGTGGCCGCAGTCTGACGTCACCCAAGGATTTTCGCGTACGCCCCACCGCCGAAGCGGTGCGCGTGCAGATCATGAAGCTGCTCGCCGACGATCTCGCGGGCGCACGCGTCGCCGATCTCTTTGCCGGGACGGGCGCGTTGGGACTCGAAGCGTTGTCGCGCGGTGCCAAGTATGTCGATTTCGTCGAGTTCCGTCCGTCGAGTCTGCACGCGCTGAAGGCGAACATTGCCGCGCTCCGCGTGTCGACGAAGTGCCGCGTGTACAAGAAGGACGCGCTGCCCTTTGCCGATGCATTGGTGCCCGACAAGTACGACATCGCGTTCGTCGATCCGCCGTACGAGTCGCGCATGCTCGACCGCCTCATCGAGCGATGGCAGCGTGCGCCGTGGTCGCGCGTGCTCGTGGCGGAACATCTCAAAACCCACGTGCTCCCCAAGGGCGCGAGGATTCACGTCCTCGAAGACACGTCGATTTCGGTGTATCGCGCGCCGATCATCGTTCCAGAAGTCGCGCCCGTGTCCGATACGGTTGTTTCGCCGATTCTCCCGCCGACCGACTCACCCACCGAGCCATGACCCTCCGGCTTCGCGCTGTTGCCGCTGCGACTGTTCTGCTGGCGAGCACCGTTCTCCACGCCCAGCCGGCCAAGTGGGCCGAGCAGGCCAAGCGCGTGACGATCATGCGCGACCAGTGGGGCGTCGCCCATGTGTACGGAAAGTCCGATGCCGATGCGGTGTTCGGGATGATCTACGCGCAGGCGGAAGACGACTTCAATCGCGTGGAGACGAACTACATCAACGCGCTGGGTCGACTGGCCGAAGTCGAAGGGGAGCGCGAGGTCTGGCGCGACCTGCGCATGAAGCTGTTCATCGACACGCTCGAGCTCAAGAAGCTGTACGTGAGCAGCCCGGCGTGGCTCCAGGCTTTGATGGTGGGGTGGTCCGATGGACTCAACTACTATCTCGCCACGCATCCGCAGGTGAAGCCGCGCTTGATCACGACGTTCGCACCGTGGATGGCGCTCGCGTTCAGCGAAGGCTCGATTGGTGGTGATATCGAGAGCGTGAATCTGCGGAATCTCGAACAGTTCTATGGCCCGCGCAGTGCCACGCCGGCGCCTTCGCGCAACGACGACGCGACGCCGGCGCCGTTCGGCGAAGAGCCGGGCGGGTCCAACGGCTTCGCCGTCGCGCCGCAGAACACCGTGAATGGCCGCGCGTTGCTCATGATCAATCCGCACACGTCCTTCTACTTCCGCCCCGAGATCCACATGGTGAGCGAAGAAGGACTCAATGCCTACGGCGCGGTGACGTGGGGGCAGTTCTTCATCTATCAAGGCTTCAATAGCCGCCTGGGGTGGATGCACACCTCTGGAGGTGGCGACGTCATCGACGAGTATCTCGAGACCGTCACGCCGAAGGGGAAGCAGTGGACGTACAAATACGGCACCGGTACGCGTGCGGTGACGTCGAAGGTCATTCGTTTGCCGTACAAGACCGCCACCGGCATGGCGGAGAAGGTGATCACGGCGTACTTCACGCACCACGGTCCTGTCATTCGCATGGACGGCGCGCAGTGGGTGGCGGTGAAGATGATGAACAATCCGCTCGACGCCATTCAGCAGAGCTACGGCCGCACCAAGGCGACGAACTACGAAACGTTCAAGCAGGTGATGGCGCTGCGCACCAATTCGTCGAACAACACGGTGTATGCCGACGCCGATGGTGTGATTGCGTACTTCCACGGCAACTTCATCCCCAGGCGCAACGCCGGAATCGATTTCACCAAGCCGGTGGACGGCAGCGATCCGCGCACGGAGTGGCAGGGGCTGCACGCGCTCGACGAGATGATTACGCTCAAGAACCCGGCGACCGGGTGGCTCGTGAACACGAACAACTGGCCGTTCACGGCATCGGGCGCGAGCAGCCCCAAGGCGAGTGAGTGGCCGGTGTACATGTCGGCGCAGCGCGAAGACAATGCGCGCGGCGTGCACGCGGTGCGTGTGTTGCAGAACCGCAAGGACTTCACCGTCGAAGGGCTCATTGGAGCGGCGTACGACAGCTATCTGCCGGCCATGGAGCAACTCATTTCGCCGGTCATCGCGGCGTACGATGCGCTGCCGTCCGATGACCCGCTGCGCGCGAAGCTCGCCGTTCAGGTGCGAACGCTGCGTGCATGGGATTACCGGTTCGGCGTCGCGAGTGTCGCCATGACCTTGGCCAACGCCTACGGCGAGCAGGTGACCATGTCGTCGGCGTCGGCGGCGCGACAGGCGGGCGTCCCGGTGCTCGACTACATCGCCACCAAGGCGCAGCCGGCCGCCGTGCTCACCGCGCTCGCTGCCGCGTCGGAGCGCCTCGATCGCGACTTCGGTTCGTGGCAGACGCCGTGGGGCGACGTCAATCGCTTTCAGCGGCTCAACGGCGATATCAACGGCACCTTCGACGACAGCAAGCCGAGCTTGCCGGTGGCCTTTGCGTCGGCCAACTGGGGCTCGCTCGCGGCCTATGGGCAGACGGGGCAGCGCACCACCAAGAAGTATTACGGCAACCGTGGCAACAGCTTCGTGGCGGCGGTCGAGTTCGGACCGCGCATTCGCGCCAAGAGCGTGCTGGCGGGCGGCGTGAACGCTGATCCCAACTCGCCGTACTTCTTCAACCAAGGTGAGCGTTACGCGACGGGGCAGTTCAAGGACGTGAACTTCTACCGCGAAGACGTCGAGAAGCACGCGGTGCGTACGTACCAGCCCGGGCAGTAACCGTGAGTGCGCCCCTGCCGGCAGCGGCAATCGACTTCGGCGCGAGCAACACGGATGTCGTGATCCACGACGGCACGACCTCGCGTCACTGGCGCTTGCCCAGCGAAGGGCAGCCTAGTGACGAGCGCGTGCGGTATGCCCTGGCACAGGGGCAGCTGACGCCCGCCGAGGTGAGTTGGATTGCGGTGACCGGTGGTAATCGCACGGAACTGGCGGCGGCACTCGACGGGCGCGCCATTCATCACGTGCCCGAAGTGCAGGCGATCGGGCGCGGCGGTCTTGCCCTCACAGGGCTCGAGCGCGCGGCGGTGGCGAGTGCCGGTTCCGGGACGGCTGTCGTCGCCGCCGGCCCCGGGGTCGCCAAGCATGTGAGCGGCACGGGTGTGGGAGGAGGAACGCTGGTAGGGCTTTCGCGTCTGTTGCTCGGCACCGTCGATCCGCGCGAGATCGACGCGCTCGCGTTGCAGGGCAAGGACACGACGCTCAATCTCACCATCGGCGAAATTCTCGGTCAGGCGATTGGGTCGCTGCCGCCGGAAACGACGGCGGTGAACTTCGGTCGCGTTGCGCGCCATCCGGTCGCGGCATCGCGCGAAGACACCGCGGCGGCACTCGTGAACATGGTGGGGCAGGTCATCGCGGTCATCGCCATCAACGCGGCGCGTGCGCAGCAGCTCGAAGACACCGTGATCGTCGGCCACCTCACCGACCTCCCGTGCATTCGCCGCACCTTCGAGCTGGTGGGGCAGTACTACCACGCGAGCATCAAGATTCCGCACGACGGCGGCTCGGCGACGGCGTTGGGAGCACTCCTCGTCGTGCGCGATCAGCTGCGCGCATAGCGACGCGACTTGATGGATACGCCGCGGGTCAAGATCTGCTGCATCATGTCCGAGCGCGAAGCGGCAACCGCTATCGCATCTGGAGCGTCTGCGCTTGGCTTGGTATCGCATATGCCCAGCGGGCCCGGCGTCATCGATGACGCAGAGATTGCCCGTATCGTGCCAACTGTTCCTGCGGGCATCGAGACGTTTCTCCTGACGTCTCTTCGGGACGCTGAGCACATTGCCGCGCAGCACGCCCGTTGTGGCACCACGACGCTCCAGCTGGTGGACCATCTTCCGGTGGAGATGCATTCGCGTCTGCGGACGTTGCTGCCTGGCGTACGCCTCGTGCAGGTCGTTCATGTCCTCGACGAGCATTCGGTGGCGTATGCCCGCGAATGCGCCGCGGCCGTGGATGCGCTCTTGCTCGACTCCGGCAACCCTGCGTTGGCGGTACAGGAACTGGGCGGCACCGGACGCACACACGATTGGCAACTGAGCCGGCGTATCCGCGATGTCGTTGCCGTGCCGGTCTATCTCGCCGGCGGCCTCACGGCGGACAACGTAGGGGACGCGATCGCCACGGTCCGCCCATACGGTCTCGATTTATGCAGTGGTGTGCGAAGCCATGGACGCCTGGACGTGGCAAAGCTTCATGCGTTCATGCACGCCGTGCGCGCCGCCGGTACGTCCTGACGTTCACTTCGCAGGACAGAGCTGCTTGAGGGCGAGTGCCGGCACGGAGCCCGGCACCGGAGCCGCGTAGCCAGGAATCTTCACGAGACGCTCGTTGGCAACTTTCGTGAACTTGTCGTCGCCGTAGTAGCGATTTTCGAGCACGGCCACCGTACCCTCGGCGCAGCGCACCGCGACTTTGGTGCGCGACCCGTACCAGTCGCCGCCCGGCGCCTTCGCCGGCTTGAGAAACGTGGTGCGCAGCGTCGCCGTGATTTCCTTGGGCGCGCGCTTTACGGTGCGCGTCTCGAGCGCGACGGCGTTGCCGCCGGAGATCGTGCCGACAGGCTGCAGTGACTGTGCGGCGGCAATAGTTGGCCCCGTCGCGAACAGCGCAAGCGCGGCGCCGACGGTCGTGAATCGCAGAGGAAGTCGCATCTGGCGAAATTACCGAACGATCCGCGCATACACCATCGACGGTGGTATCCCTCCGCTCCTGCCGTCTGGAACCCTGCCGTCCGCCGTCTCGGCGCGATGCGGCGGGATCACGCCGAGTACGCAGACGGCAGCCACAACAGACGGCAGG
>JAIXTI010000151.1 GCA_027484025.1 bacterium | reverse complement strand
GGCAGCTACGGCGACGCCGCCGGCGGGTGGCGCGCGCAACGAAGGCGGGCCGGCCAATCGCCCAACTGCGAACGCGCCCATCCAAGTCCGCGCGCCGCGAGGTCAGGTCGTGCTCTGGAAGGCGCCGTATGGCACGAACGACACCACGGTGCTCTATCGCGGCGGCCCGCAACTGGCCAACGTGACCTTCAGTCTCGACAGCAGCACCATGTTCGTGAGCGACAGCGGTGCGGTCATTGCCGTGCGCGTGAAGAACCCGGCCGAACGGTGGAACCTGGGGCGCAACGTGTCGCTGCCGGTGGCCGCGGGCGCGTTCGGCGGATTGGGCGGTGGGCGGGCCAACAGCGACAGCACCGCCGGTCAGCTCGTGTCACGGCGCATTGCCGGCACCTCGTACGTCCTGCTCGGCAAGGACGGCAAGAGCGTCGCGCTTACCGGTACCCGCACACCGGGCGCCAAGTGGTACGCGCAGGCACCGCGCCCGTGGCTCGATCGCATGGACATCACGAGCAAGGCGCGCACACGCCTCATGGATTCACCGGCTGATACGTTCGAGGAGTTCATCGCTGCCGTCGACGCCGACCTGTCGCGCTTCATCGTCACACGTGAATCGCGCACCGTCATTACCGATGCGTGGCTGCGCAGCGCCGGCAGCACCGACGCCAAGCAGCTCACGAAGAACGTGGACGTGGGCCCCGAAGTGAGTCAGGCCGTCTTCAAGCGCATTCAGGTGGTACGCCCACGCGACGGAAGCAAATACTGGGTGGACGTGACCCTGCCTCGCGATTGGAAGCCCGGTCAGCGCGTGCCCGGCATCATCTGGTTCTACCCGCGCGAGTACGCCACGCTGACGTCGTACGAAGAGTCACGCTACGGCACCAACATCAACGAGTTCCCTGCGGTGCCGTCGGCGCGTCCGGCCTCCAGCATGCAGCTGTGGGTGTCGCAGGGGTACGCGCTCATCCAGCCCGACATCCCCATTTACGGCGATGCCGGGCGGATGAACGACAACTACACGCGTGATCTCGAAGAAAATCTCGATGCCGTACTCGATGCCGTGGTGGACAGCGGCTTCGTGGACCGTGACAAGATGGGCATTGGTGGCCACAGCTACGGCGCCTTCAGCACCGTGAACGCCATGACCCTCATGCCCAACTTCAAGGCGGGCATCGCCGGTGACGGCATGTACAACCGCACGCTCACGCCGTTCGGCTTCCAGAGCGAGCGTCGCAATTTCTTCCAGGCGAAGGACACGTATCTTGACATGTCGCCGTTCCTGCGCGCCGACAAGATTTCGGGCGCGCTGCTGCTCTATCACGCGCTGGAAGATCAGAATCAGGGCACAGCGCCGATGAGCTCCACGCGCATGTTCGCCGCGCTGCAAGGGCTCGGCAAGAACGCGGCGCTGTATATGTATCCGTACGAAGATCACTCTGTATCGACGTACGCCAGCGATCTCGATTTGTGGGCGCGCTGGGTGGCATGGATGGACGTACATGTGAAGGGTGCGGGGAAGCCGGCGGCGAAGGCGTTGGTGCCGTAGGGACTCAAGGGTCGCATGCCACCCTCCTACTTCCCCACCCCCGCCGACTTCCGCGCGTGGCTCTCGCAGCATCACGCGAGCGCCACCGAGCTGGTCGTGGGCTTTCACAAGGTCGGGAGCGGTACGCCGAGCATGACATGGACGGAGAGTGTCCGCGAAGCACTCTGCTTCGGCTGGATAGACGGCGTGCGCAGAAGTGTGGATGCCGAGCGGTACACCATTCGCTTTACGCCGCGCAGACGAGGATGCAACTGGAGCGCGGTGAACGTGAAGCACGTCGAAGAGCTCACTGCGGCCGGCCGGATGCAACCCGCGGGGATTCTGGCGTTTGAAGCGCGTATGGCGAACAAGACCGGCGTGTACGCCTTTGAGCAGCGGTCGGCGGAGTTGCCGGAGCCGTATGCCGGCCGGCTCGCCGCCGATACCAAGGCTGCCACATTCTTCGCCAGCCTACCGGCGGGCTATCGCAAACAGGCAATGTGGTGGATAGTGAGCGCCAAGCGTGAAGCCACCCGGGAAGCACGGCTTTCCACGCTCATTGCCTGCTGCGCCCGTGGGGAGCGGCTGCCGTAGCGGGTTGGGCTACAACTCCCGCCGTTTCATCGCCTGCACCGCATAGTCCACCGCCCGTGCGGTCAGCGCCATGTACGTCAGCGACGGATTCTGACAGCCACTCGACGCCATGGCGGCGCCGTCGGTGATGAACAGGTTGGGCACGTCCCACGCCTGATTCCACTGGTTCAGCACCGACGTCTTGGCATCGCGCCCCATGCGTGCCGTGCCCATTTCATGATTGGCGTTCCCCATGGTGCTCGGCGGGTTTGTGGTGGGCCGAATGTTCTTTGCCCCAGCCGCTTCCAGGAGCTCGGCAGCCCCAAGCTTCATGTCGCGGTGCAATGCCAGCTCGTTGGGCGACCACTGCGTACTGATGTGCAGCGACGGAATACCCCATTTGTCGGTGAGCGTGGGATGCACCGTAGCCCGGTTGTTCGGCATGGGGAGCGTTTCGCCATAGCCGTAGAAGCTCATGGTCCACGCCCCCAATTCGCGTAGCTGCTGTTTGAAGGCCGCGCCGATACCGGGCGCTCTGGTGAGCTGTTGCCACCCGCTGCGCTGCGCCCCGCCCTGGAAGGCATAGCCCCGAATGAAGTCTGGGTGCGTACTGCCGATGTTGCGGAACCGCGGCACGTAGATGCCATTGGGGCGATTACCCACCACCCGTTTGTCGAGGAACCCGTCAATGGTGCCCGTGGCGCCGGAATTTTTGATGTGGTCCATGATGTTGCGCCCCACCTGATCGCTCGCATTGGCGAGTCCGTTTTCCGCTCCGGTCGTTGCCGAGTTGAGCAGAACACGGGCGCTCTCAATGGCACTGGCGCAGAGAAAGATCACCCGCGCCGAAAAGCGGTGCTCCTGTCCGGTTTGTCCATCAATCACATGAACACTGCGAATGCGCCGCGTGGACGGATCAATTTCGAGCGACCGGACAATGCTGAACGGGCGCAGCGTGAGCCGGCCGGTGGCGCGCGCCGCGGGCAACGTGGCGTTGATGGAGCTGAAGTACGAGCGTGTCATGCAACCGCGCTGACACGGGCCGCAATAATGACAAGCGGCGCGTCCAGGCCGTGGCGCCGTGAGGATGGCGGCACGGCCAATGGTGAGTACGCGCTCGCGCCCGAAGCGCGCCGCAATGCCAGCGCGGACGTGCTGCTCCACCACATTGAGGGCCATGGGTGGATCAAAGATGCTATCCGGCAAATGGGGGATGTTTTCCCGCTGCCCGGTCACCCCCATGAAGCGCTCCACGTGGTCGTACCACGGAGCGATATCGCGGTATCGAATGGGCCAGTCGACACCCACGCCGTCGCGCAGGTTGGCCTCGAAGTCGAGGTCACTCATGCGATAGACCTGACGTCCCCAGATGATGGACTTGCCGCCCACCTGTCGTGCCCGGAACCAGTCGAAGGGCTGATCGGCCGGCGTGCTGTAGGGATTCTCGATGTCGTCCACCCAGTAGCGCTGACTGATCTCGTCAAACGCTACCGAGTTGCGCTGCACGGGCTGACGCGCTTCGACTGCCCGCCGATCTCCCAGGCCGCGGAAGCGCATTTCAAATGGCGCCACATGCTCGCGCGAGTCCCGGTCGGGTGACACCGGGCGCCCGGCTTCGAGCACCAGAGTACGGAGCCCGCGCTCGGTGAGTTCTTTGGCGGCCCATCCTCCGGTGATACCCGACCCAATGACAATCGCGTCGTAGGTCACCGCGCGCGGTTGGATGTTGATGAGTCCACCATCCAAGGACATGTGCGTCATGGCGATTCAGCTCCGCACGGGGGCGTTGCCATCGTAGCGCCCGGTGAGGGGCCAGGCGTCCAGGTGCTTGCTCATTCCCGGCTCCGATGTGCAGTAGGCGAAGACCGTGAGATACTTGAGCGTACTGAACCAGTGCGCGTTGGCGGCCGCGCCGTTGGTGCGGCGCAACGCCGTCACTTCGGCGTCGAGCGCCTCCAGCAACTCCACCCGGCGAGCGGCGGGTAACACTACATACGACGCGCCTCCCACGGCCTGCGCGCGAGTATTCAGTTGAGGGAGCCCCTTCAACACCACATCGCGTTCAGCGGGCGCGTACCAATCGGCGAGCATGCGATCGATGAACGCGGTGACGTTGGCGTCGGTCGCACCTGGGGTATTGGTGCGCGGAATAATGTCCTCCGCCATCACCTGCACGGTACGGGCCTGTGCCGCGGTGAGCGCGGCCCACGCACGCTGACGGTCGGTCGGGGTGGCGAGCGGCGCGGCGGCGCGATGCACATGTTCGCCAAGGGCGGCCACATCGTCGAGCGACAGCTGGTGCAGCGCCGCCAAAGCGCCGGTGGACATCACGAACTGCAGAAGATCACGTCGTTCCATGTGGTATGCTAGCGCGTGACGCGCACGTTGTGCGCTTCGAGATAGCGACGAGAGCTTTCGGCGTAGTACCGAGGCGACTGGGCAGGATCGGGCACGCCATCCAGCTCCACGATACCCCAACCGGCAAAGCCGGCGGCGTTGAGTGCCGCGAGTACGCCGGGCAGATTGACGCCCCCCGCGCCGAGTTCACGAAAGCGGTACGATGTTGCGGATCCGCCCGGTGCGGGCTGCTCCAGATCCTTGAGGTGCACGACGGCAATGCGTGACGCGTATTGCGAGACCGCAGCGACCGGATCACCACCGGCAGCCTGCCAATGGGCGACATCGAGCAGCAGCTTCACATGATCGGCATTGGCAGCATCGAGTATGCGAGCCACTTCGTCGGGGCGCTCGCCCAGTGCATTCATGTGATTGTGGTACACCAGCGTCACGCCTTCGTCGGCCACGCGGGCACCAATGTCGGAGAGGGCTCGTCCCATGCGGGTATAGTCGTCGGCCTGCGGCGTTTGATTGCGCGGCCGTTCATCGGTTACCTGTACGTAGCGACAGCCAGCCGCGCGGGCGAAGCGCGCGTGTTGCGTGTGCAGTGCCGCGGATTCAGCCAGTCGCGCCGCTTCAAAGGGCACACTGCCACTGGAGAGCACGGGGAACGCCAAATGATGTTGGGCGAGCAGTGCCTTGAGTGCGTCAGGCGTCTCGCGCCAGCGCTGTACGGCAGACGCCCGCAGCTGTATCCCGGGATACCCAGCGGCGGCAATATCGGTAATGGCCGCCGGATCGTTGCCGCCCCAGGTGATGGCGGCACACCCTACCTGCATGGGGGCGACCCAAGAGGTTCCTATCCCCGTGGCCCAGGTAGCCACGCCCAGTCCGCTGTAGCGGAGGAATTCGCGTCGATGCATGGGGGATATTGTCGCGCAGACCTTTGGTTGGTAAGCGGCGCACTGCGATACCAAGGCGCCCATCACGACCGGAAAACGCCAAGCGTTCAACTCCAGACCCATTACGCAAACCCACCACCCGGAACTGATCAGTTTTGAGTCGTGGGTTCGAGTTGTGAGTATTGAGTGTCATGCGTTCAGGTGCCCCGCCTATATTGCGAAATGACCGACCCCGTCCACGCCCCCGTCCCCGGTTTCCGCCCCGTGCCCCGCACGGGCGTCATTTACGTCATGGACCGCGCGAAGGAATTCGGCTTCCGCGCCGGTGCCGACGGGTGGTGCAACCTGGGTCAGGGGCAACCGGAGACCGGTCCGCTCCCGGGATCGCCGGCGCGACCCAGCGACGTCACCATCAGCGCGGACGATTACGAATACGCGCCAGTAGGTGGCATCGACGCGCTGCGGCGCGCGGTCGCGAACTTGTACAACGCGCGCTACCGCCAGGGCAAAGCCAGCCAGTACGGCCCCGAAAACGTCTGCATCTGCGGTGGGGGACGGTCGTCGCTCACACGCGTCGTCGCCTCGTTGGGCAACGTGAACCTTGGCCACGTGCTCCCCGACTACACGGCGTACGAAGAGCTACTGGAGATTTTCGGGACCTTCAGTGCCATTCCGCTGCTGCTCGAGCCCGAAGCGGGCTACGCCCTCAGCACCAAGAACCTGCGCCGGGAAATCACCGGCCGCGGACTGGGCGCGTTGCTGCTCTCCAATCCCGCCAACCCCACGGGCCGCGTGCTACGCGGCAGTGCGTTGGCCGCGTGGGTGCACGAAGCGCGTGAGCTCAAGTGCACGCTCATTCTCGACGAGTTCTACTCCCACTATCTGTGGGATGAAGGGCTCGTGGAAGGCGCGACGGTCAGCGCCGCCGAATTCGTCGACGATGTGAACGCCGACCCGGTAGTCATCCTCGACGGGCTCACCAAGGGTTGGCGTTGCCCGGGGTGGCGCCTCAGCTGGATCGTAGGCCCGGCGAGCGTCATCGAAGCGGCCACTAGCGCCGGCAGCTTCCTCGACGGCGGCGGCAACCGCCCGCTGCAGGAAGCGGCGTGCACCTTGCTCGAGCCCGCGCGGGCGCGACAGGAGGTCGTGGCCATCCACGAGGCGTTCGCGCGCAAGCGCCGCATTCTCGTCGACGGACTCCGTGCGGCCGGCCTCACCGTCGAACACGAGCCCGACGGTGGCTTCTACGTCTGGGGAAGCGTGGCGTCACTCCCTGCCCCACTCAACGACGGCGAAGCGTTCTTCGAAGCGGCACTGCGCGAAAAGGTCATCACCGTGCCGGGCATGTTCTTCGACATCAACCCCGGCAAGCGTCGCGCCGACCACACGTCGCGCTTCCGGCAGTACATGCGCTTCTCCTTCGGCCCCGATGAACGGTCGGTGACGGACGCGGTTTCCAGGCTGGGGGCGATGGTGCAGCGGGCGCGCTAAGAACACTCCGTTCCTGCCGTCTAGAACTCTGCCGTCCGCCGTCTCGGCGCGGACCGGCAGCATCGCGCCGAGACGGCGGACGGCAGGGTTTTAGACGGCAGGGACGCAGGAGCACTGCCGCGCCCGCTTGCCACAAAGTTTAGTTTCACCTAAACTTTGTTTATGCTAGTAACACTTATTGCCTTTTGCCTCGCCGCGACACTGCCTCAGCCGCCGGCGCGGGACTCCGTCAAACGCGCCGTGGCCGACTCGGCGCGGGCCCTGCCCACCATGCAGGTCACCGCGACCGCCGTTGCCACTGACGCGCGCCGCATCGCCCAGCCCACCGCCCAGCTCGCCGGCGCCGCGCTCCGCCGCAGCCAGGGCGCCTCGCTCGGCGAAACGCTCGAACTCATCCCCGGCATCCGCTCCCTCTCCATGACCACCGGTATCGGCAAGCCCGTCATCCGCGGGCTCACCAACAACCGCGTCGTCACGCTCGCCAACGGGCAGCGTACGGAAACCCAGCAATGGGGGCACGACCACTCCCCCAATGTCGAAAGCGCCGACGCCGAGCGACTCGAAGTCGTGAAGGGACCGGCGAGCGTGCTCTACGGCAGTGATGCGCTTGGCGGCGTGGTGAACGTCGTACGCCGACGACTGCCAAGCGCCGAAGGACCACAGAACGTCACGCGGGGCCGACTCTCCGTTGCCTACAACTCGGCGAACCTCTCCCCCTCGGCGACGCTCGTGGGTGAAGGCGCACGCGGCAATTTCGGGTGGCG
>JAIXTI010000002.1 GCA_027484025.1 bacterium | reverse complement strand
GGTAGGGGAACTACGCGAGGGGAACTACGCGGGGGGAACTACGCGAGGGGAACTACGCGAGGGGAACTACGCGAGGGGAAAAACGGGAGGGCAACCACGACCCCGTGACCCCGACCCCGCGACAGCGACCACGACTACGACAAGCCGACCACGTGAGGGCAACAACGAGGGTCGAGGGTTGGGTCTCTGTCACGGGGTCGTGGTTGCCCTCCCGTCGTTCCCCTCCCGTTTTTCCCCTCCCGTTTTTCCCCTCCCGTTTTTCCCCTACCGTAGTACTCCCAAACCGCAGTTCAGCGACGAGTGCCGACGCAGGCCGTGCCCGCATCTCCGACCGCAAAGCGCAGCACCAGCACCGCGTCCAGCACTTCCATCCGTCCGTCGCAGTTCGCGTCCGCCGCCGGGAACAGCGTCAGCGCCGACGAGATCTGCACACCAATGAGCGCTTGCTGAATGATCAGCGCGTCGGCGGCGTTCACCTGCCCGTCGTTGTTCACATCGCCACGCAACACCGCCGTGGGCGTGCTGAAATCGTACGACCAGATGCCGCGTCCGTACGTCGCGGCGACGAGGCGGTTGGTGCCCGCGTTGTACACCAGGTCGGTGATGCGAATGCTCGGCAGCCCCGTGTTGCGCGTCCACGATTGGCCTTCGTTGGTGCTTTCGTACACGCCGAACATGTTCCCCACGAAGAGCCGGTCGTTGGGGCCCCAGGCTACGGCCTGCGTGGTGACGTCGGGGAGTGACCCGGTAATGTCGGTCCACGTGCCACCGCCGTTGCGCGTGATGTACACGTGCGGGCCACCCGAGCCGCCAATCGTGACCACCGCAACGCTCGAGTTGGTGGGGTTGATGGCGAAGTCGGTCACCGTGCGCGTGGGCAACGTCGACTGCGGCGTCAGCCAGGTGGCGCCGAAATCGCGCGTGTAGCGCACGTTGCCGTCGTTGGTGCCCACGAAGATCACGTTCGAATCGTTCGGCGCGACCGCGATGGCGTTGATGGTGCCGGTGCCCCGCGTGAGGTCGGCCGACACCGGCACCCATGAGGTGCCCTGATTCTCGGTGCGGAACAGGCGCGCGCCACCAAAGTAGAGGCGCGTGGGCTTGGTCACGTCGAGCACGAACGGCGCGATGAACGCGCGACGCGGTTCGGTAATCGTATCGACCCAGATGCGTGTCTCCGAACCCGTCGTGGCGTTCACGCGATACAAGTTGCCGTTCTGGCTGGAGACATAGTAGGTCGTGGGCGACTGCGGATTGATGGCGGTGTACGCGCCATCGCCGCCGAACACGCCGTTCCACTGCGTCAGGCCGTTGCGCGTGATGATCGTGCCGTTGTCCTGCAATCCCGTGAGCACGCCCGTCGGGTCGGTGGGGTGCAGCGAAAGCCCGGGATAGTGCAGCGACGTCGTGAGTCCCGCGTTGAGCGACTGCCAGCTCGCGCCCTTGTCGCGCGAGATGAAGAGGCCGCCGTCGTTGCCGGCGAGCACGCGTCGCGCATCGTTGGGATCGACCGCGACCGCGTGCCAGTCGACATGAATGCGCTCCGCCATCTCGCGGAACGTCGTGCCGCCGTCGGTGCTGCGGAACGCGCGCACACCACCGATGTAGATGATGTTCGCGTCTTCCGGATCGACGGCGATCATGAGGTTGTATTCGCTCTGCCCGCCGAAATTGAGACGACCATTGGGCTCGAACGCACGCGGACCGATCGCGTCGAGTGTCGTGCGCGAATTCGTCGCGTCATCCCAGCGCCAGAGGCCACCCAGCTGACGATCAGGACGCCCCGAAATCATCCACACGCTTCCCGGGCGCGCCGGCGACACGGCGATCTCCATGCGCACCACCGAGTCGGTGCCGAACGTGGCCACCTGCGTCCACGTGGCACCACGGTCCTGCGAACGGAACAGCCCCGGCGGCGTCGCGCTCCCCGTAACGCCCACACGCGCGGCGTACATGATGTTGGGATCGGTGGGATGCTGCTTGATGTCGCTGAAGGTGATGGCGGGCGTGACGACGGTCCACGTCTGGCCGCTGTTGGTGCTGCGCATGATGCCGCGCAGCGTGGCCGCCAAGACGGTGGTGGCGTTGGTCGTACCGGCGCTCGCGCGATCGACCACCATGCCGTAAATGGCCCAACTCGTCGCCGCACTCGTCGTGAACACGTCGGTGCCGTACGTGGTCCACGTGGCGCCACCGTCGGTGCTGCGCAACACGCCGCATCCCGCGGTGCTTTCGTTCGGCTCGCCGGTACCCACGTACACGATTTGCGGATTCACCGGATCGACGACGATCGAGCCCGTGACCAGCGAGCACTCACTGTCGGTGAGCGGGACCCAGCTCGCGCCTTCGTTGGTGCTCTTCCACACGCCACCCGCCGATGTACCTACGTAGAGCGTGTTGCGATCGGTAGGGTGAAACGCGAGCGTGGGAACACGGCCGGCATCGAGCTGCGGCAACGAGCCAAAGAAGCCGTTGTCCATGTACAAGCCGCGCGGCCCGATGCTCGTCCACCGCTGTGCCTGCGGCACCGTAACCGACGCGCGCATCATGCTCCCCGTGCCGCCGGTGGCCGCGAGCCAACTACGGAACGACACACCGGTATTGGCTTCCGTCGCGCCCGCCGCCGCATCCCACTGTTCGATGAGTGCACGGCGACGTGCTTCGGAATCCCCTTCGCGCTGCTGGGCCTGCGCGGCGGGCGCCGCGACGAGCGACGCGGAAACGAGCGTCGCCGCGGCGAGCAGCGTGTGATACATACGTCTGGTCATGGTCATCGCGCCTCCCGCGAATTCACGAGCATTACCCGCAGCGTGTTCGACATTCCCTTCGCATTCGCAATGCGAAGGTCGTACGTCCCGCCGGCCAACGGTGCCAACGGCGCGCCGCCGCGGTCTGGGAGAAAGCGATCGTCAGTGGGCACGGCAAAGCGCATCGTGCTGTCGTTGAGACGACGCACCGCCGGCACCACCAACCGCCCCAGATGCACCGTGTTGAGCGAATCGAAACCGGCCCCGATGACCGTGAGCTCCACCACGGCGCCACCGGAAATATCCACGCGCTCTGGCGAGAGTCGCGTAAGCAACGGCGCGCCAGTCGTGCGCGCGTGACACGCGTTGAGCGTGCTGCTCGCGGCGATCACACACAACGCGGAACGCGCGCTCGGCAACGTGCGAAGGAGAGTGCGGATCATGGCGCACCTCCCGCGCCTTCGGTACGCACCACACTCTCACGACGCACCTCGAGCTCGTCGAGCAGCGACTGCCCGCGCACGCCATGCGCTTCGGTAATGCTCATCGTGAACGCCGACGCGGTGATCGTGGCACCGGGCACCGCTCGTGCATACGTCACGCGCACCAGTTCACCCGCGTGCGTGCCACCAGCCCACGCGGCCGCCACTCGCACGGTGGTGTCGTGCGCCTTGCACGCCAGCAGCGCCTCAGCCTGCTGCGCCGCACACGACACAAAGCGCCAGCCGTCGGGGTTCACAACGTCGCCCGTGAGACTCCCCAGCGTGGCCGGCGAGCCGCCGCCGAGTGTGATGTACACGTGCGCGCTGTCACCGACCTGCTGTGCCTGCAGCGCAAGCGCCGTCGCCGCCATTGGGGTCGCCGCTTCGGTGAAATCCGTTTTGCGGCACGCCGTCGTCGCGCCGACCAGCACGCACGCAGCAACACTGATGTACTTCATCGTCTGACTCATGGAATGATCACCACCGGGTTGAACACGGAAGCGGCCGACGTGATGTCCGTCAGATCGCCCTGCAACAATTGATTGAGCGTGATCACCATCTGGTTCCCCACGTTGCGCCGGTTCACTCGGCAGCGAAGCCGCACGATCGCCACGCGCCCCGACACCGGAGTGGTTGGCGCCCACGTGATTCGAATCGCGTCCTGGAAGTCGACAAACGCGGTTTGTACACTCGAATTCAGGGCGAGGGACGCTTCGACGTTGAACGGCGAGAACGGATTCGACCGGCTGCCCGGCCACGCGATCTCGAGCGACGCGCCACCCAGCGGACGACCATCGCGCGGCGCGATCTCGATCGTGATGGAGAACGTATCCGTCGTGATGCGATAGCTCGGCAGCGTCGCACGCACGATGGCGCCGGTACCGGTCTTGGGAGTGAACACGAGCACCGAGTCGGCAACGGCAGCAGAGCGGCTCGCCTGCGCCACCACGAAGGTGCGTCCCGGCAGCAGCCCGGTGATCTGTCCGTTGGCCGACACGGTTACGCGCGACGGATCACGCGACGACCAGCGTACCCCCGTCGTGGCCATCGGTTGGCCGAGGGCATCACGCGCCACGAGGAACGGCGTGAACACACTCGTGGTGGTGGGCAGTTCGATCGTGCGCTGCAACGTGTCGACATTGCTCGCCGCGGTGAGAATCGTGGTGGGTTGCGGCGTGAGGTCGGCCGCCTGCACGTCGACCGGTCGCGATTGCGCGGCGGTGATGTTGCTCGCCGAGAACTGTACGGTGCGCGAACCGGCGGTGGTGGCGGTGGCAAAGGCGAGCGCCGTGAAGGTGGCGCGCCCTGCGGTGTCGGTGACCGCCGTCGGCGAGGTGAGCGCGGCGCTGCTGCTGGCAGCGGTGACGGTCACACCGGCTTCGGGGGCAAAGTTGCCCACGCTATCCACCAGTCGCACCGACGGCGCCGGTGTCATGACCACGCCCGCCTCGATGCTCGCCGGCAGGTCGCGATCGACGACGACCCGCGTGGGGGCGCCGCCAACCAGGGTAAGCGTCGATACGGCGATCGGCGTAATGGAGTCGGCACGCAGCGCCATGGTGCGCTGTCCCGCGAGACCGGTCACGGTGAACGCCGGGAACGTCGCGCGCCCCTGCCCGTCGGTGACGGCCGTCGTACCCGACGACGTCGTGGTGCCGCTGCCGCCGGTTACCGTGATGGAAACCTGGCGGCCGCCGCGCGCCACACTGTTGCCATCGGCATCACGCAGCTGCGCGACCACGCTGGTCCCACCGGCAATACCACTGCGCAACCGCGGCGCGGCGCCCACGAAGCCCACTGTCGCCAGGGGGCCGGCGGCGAGTTCGAAGTTGCCCGACACGCCATTGGCGAGCGAGCCGGAGCTGAAGACAATCGCGCGCGTCCCCACGGTACCGGCCACGCGCAAATCGGTAAAGCGCGCGACGCCCTGCTGCGTGGTCACCACGGTGGTACCAAAGAGCGTCCCGCTGCTCACCGCGGCCTGCACGGACACGGTGGCGTTGGTGACGAGGTTATCGGAAATGTCGCGTACCTCGACCACCGGCTGGGTGACCAGCACCACCCCCGACGCCGCGCCCGCGGGTTGGGTCGTGACCACCAGCCGCGCCGGCGCGCCCGCCGTAACGGTGACCGCAAGGGAGCCTGTCGTGCTCCCCGATGTGGCCGAGATGCTCGTGGTCCCCGATTTCACCCCCACGACGAGCCCCGTCGGGGCGACGGTCGCGATCGTCGCATCGCCGGACCGCCAGGTGAAGGTGGGGCCACTCACGGGCCGCCCACGATTGTCGGTCAGGGTAGCGGCCAGCTGCAGCCCCCCGCCGGACGTAATCGTCGTCGCCCCCGCAGCCGTCACGGTAATGGTAGGCACGACATCCGGCGTCGCCGGGTCGCCCCCGCCGCCACACGCCGAGAGGACGGTACACGCCGCCAATGCCACAATCCAACGCGTCACGCAAAACCCCGCTTTTGAGAAGTCGCTTACGCTACTGCACGGACGCCGATTAATCCAACGGACTGCGGTTTGGGTTGACTACGGAAGGGGAAAAACGGGAGGGGAACGACGGGAGCATGCCGACGGGAGCGCAACTACGGGAGCGCAATAACGGCACTGCGGTTCCGACCCCGTGACAGAGACGCCGACCTCGACCTTCGTTGTTGGCCTCGCGTGGTCGTTTGTCGTGGGTGGGGTCGTTGTCGCGGGGTCGTGGTTGCCCTCCCGTTTTTCCCCTCCCGTAGTTCCCCTCGCGTTTTCCCCCTCGCGTAGTTCCCCTACCGTAGTAATCCCAAACCGCAGTCCCCCAAAACAAGAAAGCCCGCTTTCGGCGGGCTTCCTCATTCAACCGCAGTCCCCGTCAGACCCGGCGACGCCGCGCCACCGCACCCATCACCAGCATGCCGACTCCCACGAGCGCCAACGACGTCGGCTCCGGCACCGAGACCCGCGTGGCCCGTCCGCTGATGCTCTGCACCAGGAATCCGCCGACGACGCCCACGTCCTGCACGTCGAAGTCCAGCGTGTTCACGCCAGCCTGGAAGCCGCTGGTGATCGAGAACGATGTCGTCTGACCGAAGTTGGCGGTGCTCGCACCCGGGATGGTGTTGCCGGTGGCGACGCCGTTGAGGTACACGTTGATGCCCGTGTTGTCCGTCGCCCACGATCCGCTGATCAGGGCCGTCCCGAAATCGAAACCGGTCAGGTCGAAGGTGGTGCGGAAGCGCAACGTCGTGTTCGTCGGCGTACCGTCCGCGTTCTGCCAGATCCAGCAGGCATTCCCGCTCGGCGCGAGCCACGTGCCCGCAAGACGGCACGTGCCGCCGTTGTTGTTCACCACGAGCGCATTGATCTGCCCGTTGGCGCCTACAATCGACCAATGCGGATCGATCGCCCCAGCGGACAAGCGGTTGCCCGACCCATCGACGCCCGTGACGAAGAGACCGGGGATGCTCGTCTGCGCCGTCACAGCGACCGGAGCAAACGCGACGACCGCCGCGGCGGAGAGAATGGAAAAGAGCTTCATAAAGCGGTGCCTGATTCGAGAGCCATGAGCGATCAATGAACTCTGTATCATACTGGCGTGTCGCCGGCATGACAACGACTCCTCCCCCGTCGTGGTCCTCGCCATGGTCGCGGGGGCGTAGTCACCGGGTCGTAGTCGCGGGGTCGTAGTCGCGGGGTCGTAGTCGCCCTCCCGTTGTTACCCTCGCGTTATTTCCCTCGCGTAGTTCCCCTCGCGTAGTTCCCCTCGCGTAGTTCCCCTACCGTAGTTCCGTTCAAACCGCCTTCCAAAACGAAGACCGCCACATCGTAAACCCACTGGCCCCCACGAGCACCACCGCACACAACGCAATCGCCGCCGACGCATCAAAAATCCTCGCCAAGCCACCAATCGCAAACGACCCCACCGCCTGCGACAGCCCCACGAACACCAGCGAGTAGAACGCCATCAGGCGTCCCCGGAATCGCTCCTCCACGATCATCTGCAGCACGCCATTCGAGAGCGCGTTCCACATGATCATCGAGAGCCCGGCAGCAAAGAGCAGCCCATACGCCACCGGCACTGACCGCGTATAGGCAAAGAGCAGCAACAGCGTGGGAAAACACAAAGCCGCCCCCATCAAAACCCGCCCCTTGCGTGGCCGATGCGAAATAGGCCCCGCCACCAGCAGCGCCGCCACGAGCCCGCCAATCCCCACCATGGCCAGCATCGCGCCGTACCCGCCCGCCCCCAGCCCCAGCTGGTCGCGCGCCACCACCGGCAGCAACGTGAGAAACGGGCCGCCAAACACCGCCCCCACCGTGACCAGCAGCAGCAGGTCACGCACATGCCCGGGCTTGAGCAGGTAGCGCAGCCCCTCCATGGCGTCGGCCGAGCTCGAGCGCAGCACCTCGGCGGCAGTCATTGGGCCAGCCGTCGCGCTAACCACAGCGTCCGGCGCCACCACGAGCCGAATGCGATACAGCCCCCACAGCACCGCCACGAAGCTCAGTGCGTTGAGCCCAAAGCACCACGCAATGCCGAACTGGGCAATGATGAGCCCCCCAGTGGCCGGCCCCAGCACACGGGCCAGGTTGAAGCCGCTCGAGTTGAGCGCAATCGCCGACTGCAGGTCGTCGCGCCCCACCAGCTGCACCACCATGCTCTGTCGCGCGGGAATCTCGACGGCACTCGTGAGCCCCTGGATGAACTGCAGCACCAGCAGCATGGGGATGCTCACATGCCCCGTGTACGTCACCAGCCAGAGCACCGTCGCCTGCGCCAGGAACACCGCCTGCGTGATGCGCACGATGCGCAGCCGGTTGCCGCGGTCAATGAGCGCCCCCGCGTGCATACTGAAGAGCACGATCGGCAGCGCCCCCACGCTCGCCACCAGCCCCACCACGAACGCCGAATTGGAGAGCTGGAGCGACAGCCACCCCACGGCCATGGTCTGCATCCAGGAGCCGATCAGCGACAGCGTCTGCCCAACCCAGAACAGCCGGAAGTTCCGGTGGCGCCGAAGGACGCGGAACGGGTTGTCGGATCGATCGATGGCGGCGGTGGACACCCTGCAATATCACCAGCGCCGCGAGCTCGGCCAACGTGTGTCGTGCCGGCTGTCCAACTTCTCGGCGCGCGTCAGCGCCCGTTGGCGACCGCCATGATTGTCCACGACGTCGCGTGCTCGAAAGCGATCGCCGCCATCTCCGGCATGCTCTCTGGCGCACTGTCAAGCGTGATGGAGTGCACCTGCCAGCTTTCGGCGTGTTCGCCGGGGAGGTCGACTGCTACGAGCGCGTTATCCGGCGTGTCCTCCACAGTGCACGACAGCGACGAGAGTCCGCTCAGTCCGACACCGAGGCCTTTGAGCCAAGCTTCTTTCCGCGTCCACACTCGATAGAACGCCTCCAGCTGCGTTTCCCGCGGCAACGCCGTGAGCGACGCAAGTTCGTCAGGCCGCAGCACACTCGTCGCGAGCTCCATGAGGGCAGCAAGCACCTGCACACGCTCCACGTCGACGCCGACGCGCCCAGCGGCATTGAACGCCACCAGCACGGTATCGCCCGAGTGGGCGATGCTCACGAACGGCGCACAGGGTGCTTCGTTCGCCCAGAGCACAGGCCGACCGGACGGGTCACGATGCAGCGGAACCTCCGCCGGGGCGCAGCGCAGCCAATCGCCAAGCATCTCGCGGGCAAGACTGTGCCCCAGCAGCGAACGTGTGGCATCGACGGGGCGCTGAAGTCGCGCGATGCGCTCGAGCTCAGTCGAGGCGATGCGTTCCCGCATGGCCTCGACCGAAAGCGGGAGCGCGCTCAGTCGCGCACTGACGATCACGACCTCGTTCGTTGCACGGGCACGCCAGCCTGCAGGAAGCCACGCGGACGACATGATACGGGCTAGGTCGACGTTGCGAGTTGCATGAGCCACTGCACGATGCGCGCGCGCACCGCGCGTTGATGCGCCGGCGCCGTGAGGGTATGTGTGGCCTCGGGCAGATAGACTTCTTCGAATGTGGGGCCGAAGTCGAGCGCGGGAAACATGTCGCGAAATTGCCCGTGGTACAGATAGCTGTCGGCTTCCCCGCCCGTCATGATGTTGAGCAGATGCACACGACGGGCGAGGAGCGTGCGATAGCCCGCCTCGACCTGTTCCTGCGGCGGCGTATCCCAGCCGGCGTCGTACGACTCGAGAAACTGCGCGTCGAGAGTGCGACGCCTTGGCGTACTCGCGCCCAGCTGGCGCGCCAGAAAACTGCGCCACCGTGCACTGTCGGTTACCCTCGGCCCGTAGTGCCGAACGTACCATCCCGCGGTACGATAGGTGAACGGGGCGATCTGCACGACCCCGTGTACCGCCGGTGTGTCGAGTGCCGCGGTAAACGCGGTGAACGCGCCGGAGCACAAGCCCATGAGCGCGAAGCGCGAAACGCCATACTGCTGCGCGAGGTGCGCGAGTACCTCATGCAGCTCGGCAACGGTACGCTGATCCTGCGGCAAGGCACTGGCCCGCGCGGCACTGTCGCCAACGCCCGAGGCATCCCACCGCACGGTCATGATGCCGTGGGCGGCCGCCTCACGGGCAAGTGCCACGGAAAAACCGCAACTCCCCACGTGATGCAGCAGCCCGGAGTTACCGATGACGAGCACCAGTGGTTGCGCGAGCGGGTGCCCAGAATGCGTGACGACGCCGTGCAGCGGCACGGGACCGCCCACCTGCAACACTTCCTCGCGATACGTGGTGGCGAGGCTCGCGACGCCGCCTGGCGAATGGCTATACATCGAGCCACTCCACGATGCTGCGCAACGTCGGTACGGGGAGGAACAGCCCCCCCATGTCATCGATGCTGTTCCAGTCGGTCGGGCTGTCCACAATGCGCACCGAAGTCCGCCCGCCGTGTGCCGCCAGTGCCGATTCCGCCGCCGTGAGATCGCGGGGCTCGGCCAGCACCAGCAAGGCCGACTGCGACGGGCGCAGCGCGGGCGGCATCGGTGCGGCCCGCAGCTCATCGAAAAACTGCGGATGATAGGCGAAGCCAAAAAGATCGACGAGCCCTAGTTCGTCGACGTGTGACGAGAGCGACGACCCGTCGCTCAGGAGCGACGCCGTGAGCTCCTGCGCGAACTCCGCCCCCGACGCGCGAGGTTCCCACAGCACGACTCGACGCACGCTGGCGTGATGCGTCAACGACGTGGCTACGAGCGTACCGATACGAAGCCCCACGACATCGATGTCCGTTGCCCCAGTCAGCGCGCGCAGTTCGTCGAGCGCGCACTGTGCGTCACGTGCCCACTGCAGCAACCGCGCCTCGTCAAAACTGCCAGCAGAGTCGCCCTGCCCCGTGTAATCGAAGCGCAGCACATGAAAGCCGGCGGCCGACAGCTGATCGGCCAACCAGCGATACGCCCGGTGAATACGGATGTACTCCTGTCCCGCCGGATAGCAGAGCAACACGCCGGCATTTGCGGCGCGCATGCGCTGCGGCGCGTGGTACACCCCATATAGCGGTCGCTCTGCCGCCCCGAAGAACAGCGGCTCCATCAGCCGGCTACCCGCTGGGCCGACGCATCGATGGCGGCCGCAAGCTGCGCGAGATTGCTCATGAGCATATCGCGCAAGTCGAACCGTTTGCCGAAGGCCAGCTCCATCTCACGGGTGACGGCAATCGCGAGCAGTGAGTGTCCGCCGGCATCGAAGAAGTAGCTCTCAGGCGAGAGCTGCTGCACATTGAGCGCCCGCCGCCAAATCTCAAGCATGCGTTGTTCCGTCGCTGTCGTGGCCCGCTGTGCGGGTGCACCCGGTGCGACCGTGTGCACCAGTGCCGCGAGCGCCTGACGATCCACCTTCCCGCTCGACGTAAGGGGAAGCGCCGGCAACACCGTAATGAGCTGCGGCAGCATGTACTCTGGGAGCAGGGTGGCCAGCTCCCGGCGCACCTTGAGTTGCGACAACGTCACGCCGGCGGCGGGCTGCACGAACGCCACCAACCGCGCATCGTCGGCGCTCATATGCACCACCAACGCCGCTGCGCCCTGCACGTCCTGCACTGTGAGCAGCTTGGCTTCGAGGTCGCCGAGTTCGATGCGGAACCCGCGGACCTTCACCTGACTGTCGTTGCGTCCAAGGAACTCCAACGCGCCATCGGTACGCTGACGGACCATGTCACCGGTGCGATAGGCACGCTCGGTGCGCCCGTGCACCGTAACGCTCACGAAGCGCTCGGCCGTGAGCGCCGGCGCGTGCAGGTACCCACGCGCGACCTGCCGGCCGGCGATGTACAGCTCACCCGCGGTGCCACGCGACACGGGGTGCCCGGACTCGTTCAAGACGTACAAGCGAGTTCCGGCAACGGGGCGGCCGATTGGCACCGGCGCAGACCGGTCATCGGGCGTACAAGGCCACCAACTCACCTCGACCGCGGCTTCGGTCGGGCCGTACAGGTTGTGCAAGGTGACATGTGGCAACAGTGCCAGGCAGCGGTCGCGATGTGCGACCGATAGCGCTTCACCGCTGCAGTGCACCATGCGCAGCGACGTCAGCGCCGACACATTGGGCTCGGCGAGAAACGTACCGAGCATATTGGGTACGAAATGCGCCACGGTAACGCCAGCCGACGCGATGACCCGCGCGAGATATGCGGGATCCCGATGCCCACCGGGCGCCGCCAGCACCAGCGTGGCACCAACCTGCAACGGCCAGAAGAACTCCCATACCGACACATCGAAGGTGTATGGAGTCTTCTGGAGCACCACATCCTGTGCCGTGAGCGCAAACTGCTCCTGCCCCCATCCCAGCCGATTGGCGATGGCTCCGTGTTCGTTCATGACGCCCTTGGGGACGCCGGTAGAGCCGGAGGTGAAGATCACGTACGCCAGCGATGTCGGGGTGGCCAGCACCGCGGGACGCGCCACGGGGTATGTGCGCCACTGTGCCGAGGCGCCGTCGACAGCCCGCACCGCAATCGTGGCCGGTGTGTATCCTGCCATGGCAGCCAAGTCGCGCTCGCGGCAGAGCACAAAACGGGGGCGCGCCGCGGAGAGCACTTCGCGGGTGCGAGCCGCGGGGGTTTCCGGATCGAGCGGCAAGTACGCAGCGCCCGCTTTGAGTACGCCGTACATGGCGACCACCAGATCGAATGACCGCTCGAAGTGCAGCGCAATCACATCTTCGTGCTGCACCCCTTCAGCGCGCAGCCAGTGCGCCATCTGATTCACGCGTGCTTCCAGCTCGCCGTACGAAAGCGCTTCGTCGCCACACACGAGCGCGATCCGGTCGGCGTAGGCGTCAACGGCCGTTTCAAAACGTGAGACCAGCGTGTCTTCCGCCCATGCGGCCGGTGCGGGGCTCCCCTCGAGCACACCATCCAACGTGTCGTCGCCGGAGGCAGCCGGTGCGGTCGATGGCGGGAGGACCGCGGGCAGCATCGCGTGAAGGCGCGTAGACGCGTGTGCTGGCGCCTGCTCGAGCAGCGAGACGTACTGCGCAATCCACTGCTGCACTGAATGCGCGGCGTACAGGTCGGTATTGTGATCGACTTCGAGGGTGAAACCCTGCCCGTGACCGTGGTCGATGAGGTTGAAATACAGGTCGTACTTCACCAGTCCGCGTGGCGTGGTCACGAAGCATCCGCGTGCCCCATCCATGCGCGCGGGCGTCATGTCGGTATCGACGTTGAAGACGGCCGTCACCAATGGCATGCGCGAGATATCGCGCGCCGGCCGCAGCTGCTGCACCAGTTCGCCGAACGACAGCACCTGGTGATCGACCGCTTCGTTGAAGCGCCGCCGTACGGTCGCCAGGTGCTCGGCGACGGGCGCCGACCGGTCGATCCGCGCACGGACCGCGAGGAAGCGCACATCGTGCGCGACGAGCGTGGGGAGCCCCGTGAGCGGTTGACCGGCGAGCGGCACCCCCACGACGAGGTCGGTAGCCCCGGATACGTGATGCAGCAACAGGTCGAACATAGCCAGTGCTGCCACGAACGGCGTACACCGTTGTTCGCGCGCAAACTGGCGGAACGCTGATGCGACGGCGGCATCGATTTCCACGGCACATCGTTCGCCGCGGAAGCTGCGCAGCGGCGGACGCGGCGTGTCGAGCGGCAGTTCCACGGCGGGCGGCAGCTGTCGATACACATGAGTCCAGTGCGCCACTGCAGCCTTGTACCGCTCGTCGTCGCGCTCGGCATGCAGGAGCGCACGATGTTCGTCGAGCGAGACTGGCGTCGGGCGCTTGGTGCGCTCGCCGTCACGCATGGCGGAGTAGGCCGCGCAGATGTCCTGCATCATGATATCCATCGACCATCCGTCACACACCAAATGTGACGCGGCCAGACAGAACCACGAGGTGTTGTCGTCGACACGAATGAGGGCACCGCGTACGAGCGGGCCACCGGTCAGGTCAAAGCGCGCATCGAGATGCTGCTTGGCCAGCGCGCGTGCCGCAGAGTACCTCTCGTCGGCGCCACCGTGTTCCGACACGGTGGTCTTCGCCTCGTCGCCCGAGAGGGTATGCACCCGGAACTCAGGGGACATCTGTGCGTGCAAGAGCATGCCGTCGCCACCAAGGCTCACGGTGCTGCGCAAGCTCTCATGGCGGTTGACGACCGTGTGCAGCGCCAGCTCGAGCGCATCTGCGTCGAGCGTTGCATTGAATGCCAGAATGACCTGCTCGTTGTAGGCTGCGGCAGCGTCGGCACTGAACGCCATCGCCGTCCACAGCTCACTTTGCGCGGGCGAGAATGGTGTGAACACCGCCGCCGCGTCGCCCGCGCGTGGGAAGAATCCGCCGTCCTGCATATCGCGCGCAGCGGCTACGAACGCCCAGGCGAGTCGCGCGAGCAGCGCTTCGCTGTGTGCGGTGGTAAAGAAGCCCGGTCGACCTTCCCAGATGTGCGCCCCGTGGTAACGCAGATGCTGGAAGTACAGACTCTCGAAATCCGGATGCCCTTGGTAGCGCGGCAGCATCACTGACGCCACGTACGCAAGCTGCACCGGGACGCCGAGGGCGCGGTACTCGCGGTTTACCTGTTCGCAGAAGCGTGCGGTTCGGGCGTTGAGCGTGGCCTGCAGCTCGGGCCCCGCTTCGGCAAGGCGCGTGACTGCGGCGTGGACGGCCGCGAGGGCGGCAGGGTGCCGCACGAACGTGCCGGCAAAGTAGGTCACTCCGGCTTCGGGGAACGACGCATCACCGAACTGCCATGGGCCGCCGTCGAGAGCATCGAGATATCTCGCCTTGCCCGCCACCACCCCCACGGGCATGCCGCCGCCGATAACCTTGCCGTACGTGCACACATCGGCGTCGACACCGTACCACCCTTGCGCTCCCCGCGGATGCATCCGGAAGCCCGTGATGAGCTCATCGAAGATGAGGGGTACATCGAGTCGCGTCGTGAGCGCACGGAGCTCACGCACGAACTCGACCGGCTGCAGCTCGGGGTTGCGACTCTGCACCGGCTCCACCAGCACACCGGCCAGCCGATCGGCTATCTGCTCGATGTACGCCAGACTTGCGGGGTCGCCGTACTCCAGCACCACCATGTTGGCACTGGCGCTCGCCGGGATACCAGGCGCCACGGGGGTATTGGTCCGCACACCGTCAACCAGCTGCGGCCGCACCAACACTTCGTCGAGCATGCCGTGATAGCTGCCGGCGAATGACACGATCAGGTCGTTGCCCGTGACCGTGCGCACCATGCGCATGGCCGCGAGGACCGCCTCCGAGCCGGTGTTGCAGAAGGCGGCGCGCTCGTGCCCCGTCAGCGCACAGATGCGCGCGGCCGTTGGCCCCGCCAGTGGCGACTGCGGACCGTAGTCGATGGACTGCTCCATCTGCTCGCGCACCGCGTCGAGCACGAAGTCCGGCGCGTGACCGAAGAAAGCAGCACCGAAGCCCCCCACGCAGTCCACGTACTCGTTGCCATCGATATCCCAGACGAAGGCACCCTTGGAACGTGCCGCTACGATGGGATAGGTGATCTCCTTCCATGCCTGCTTGAATCCGGCAGGGACCCGCGGATCGGCGAGGTGCGCGCGGTGTGCCGCCGCGTACGCCTTCGAGCCAGGAGTGCGTTCCTGTACGCGCTTGACGAATGCGGCGAGATACGCCCGCTGAGAGTCTGAGAGCTCGCCGCTGAGCTGCTGCTGCACAGGCTTGTACGGTCCAAACCGTGCGCCGGTCGCGCGGGTGGCCTGTGTCGGCGTGAACACGGGCAAGGTGGCGGCAGCGCTCGGCGCCGCGGGTGCCACGGTGACGGTTTCGGATGCCGTAGCAGCCGGTACCGCAAGCAGAACGCTCGAGGCGAGGCGGTCTGCAGGCATCGCACCATCGATGTACGCCGCGAGCGCATCGATGGTAGGGGCCGTATCGAACAACTGACGGAACGAGAGCTGGACCTTGAACTCCTTCTTCAACCGCACGCTCGCCTGCGTGAGGAACAGCGAGTCAAAGCCCATACTGAGGAAGCTCTGCCCTCCCTCCATCGCGGCCATCGGCGTTCCCGACAGTTCGTGTAGCACCACGCGGATGCGCTGGGCAATCCGTGCGATGCGTACTTCGCCCGCTTCGAGCGTCGCGTCTGGTGCGATCGGCTCTTCCGGAGCGACCCGTGCGCCAGCGCCTGACGCGTCCGCGTGTACGGGCGCGCGCTCGTTCACGATGTACCGGGTGCGACTGAAGGGATACGGGGCCAATGGCACCCGACGACGGCCAGAAGGTGGCATCGTGGTCGGCGCGCGGAGCGCAGACCAATCGGCCACTCCATTGCGTACGAACTGCAAGGCCGTCACCTGTGCGGCTGGTGGCAGTGGCTCCTGCAGCGCCGATGTTGCGAGCAACGATTCCGCACTCACTCCATCGGCGAAGGCGGTGAGCGCCTGAACCGCTTGTGCGTGGCTCTGCACCACAACCGCGCAACGATGGGCGAACTGTTCACGTCCTTCTTGCAGCGTGAAGGCAACGGCGTCGAGCGCGGGAGCATGCGGCGCCGCCAGCACGCGTGCCAAACCCCTACACAGCTCGCGCAGCGCCGACGGCGTCTTGGCCGACACCGGGAGGAGATGCCACGCCGGCGCCGGCGCGGTGTGTGCGGCGTCCGCTGCAGCGACCGCTATGCTGGGCGCCTCTTCGAGTACCACGTGCGCATTGGTGCCACCAAAGCCGAATGCGCTCACGCCAGCGCGCCGAGGACCGCGGCTGTCCCACGATTGCCGCTCGCTCAACAGGTAGAACGGTGTCGCCTCGAGCGCGAGGTTCGTACCGGGAGCCCTGAAGTGCGCGGTAGGCGGCAGCTCCTTGTGTTGGAGCGCCAACGCCGTCTTGATGAAACCGGTCACGCCAGCTGCGGCAACGAGGTGCCCCACGTTCGACTTCACCGAACCCAACGCGCACCGAACGTCGTCGGCGTGTACGGCCGCACCACCAAACGCCTGCGTGAGCGCCTGCACTTCAATGGCGTCCCCAATGGGCGTCGCGGTACCGTGGCACTCCACGTAGCTCACCGACGTGGCTGGCACCCCGGCGCTGGCGTGTGCCCGGGCCACCACATCGGCCTGCCCGCCTACACTCGGCGCGGCGAAGCTCATCTTGTCTGCGCCGTCGTTGTTGACGGCTGCGCCACGCACGACGGCGTAGATGGTGTCACCGTCGGCGAGTGCATCGCGCAGCCGCTTGAGGACCACCACACCAACACCGCTACCGAACACCGTCCCCGCCGCCTGCGCATCGAAGGGACGGCACTTCCCATCGGGGGAACCGATGCTGCCTTCCTGATACTCGTGCCCGTCCACCTGCGGATACAACACCGAGACGCCACCCGCCAACGCCATGTCACATTCACCCGTACGCAGCGACTGATACGCATGCGCGATCGCCACCAGCGATGTGGAGCAGGCCGTCTGCACGGCGATGCTGGGCCCACGTAACCCGAGCTTATGCGACACGCGCGTGGTGAGGTAATCGTTGGCGTTGCCCAGCATGATGGGCACACCGTTCTCGGCCGACGACGCGCGCAGCTCGCTGGCGAGATGTTCATGCAGATAGGTGTTGAAATGCAGCCCGGTACTCGAGCCGCCCCACACGCCAACGGCGCCGCGTACGCGTGAGGGCGCATGTCCCGCGTGTTCCAGCGCGTGCCAGCACGCCTCCAGAAAAACCCGGTGTTGCGGGTCCATCAACTCCGCTTCGCGCGCACTGTAGCCAAAGAACTCCGCGTCGAAACTCTCGGGATGCGCGAACAGGCCGCGCGCGGCGACGAAGTGCGGCTGCGATATGCGGTCCGCTGCGATGCCGGCCGCCAGCAGTTCCGTCTTCGCGAAGTGGCGAATGCTGTCCACGCCATTCACGATATTGTGCCAGAACTGCTCGAGGGTGTCCGCGCCAGGCACACGAAGCGCCATACCGACCACGGCCACGCCGTCGCTGGTGCCATCGACGCCCAAAGCGCCGTCGACGGGGCGACGCGACGCATGTGGAGACGCGAGCCCGTCCGCCAACGCACGTATCGTGACGCGTTCGAAAAGCGTCGTCACCGTGATGGTCTGCCGCAACTGCTCGGAAAGCCGCGCGGCGGCCGTGGCCGCCAATAACGACGTGCCACCGAGGTCGAAGAAGCTGTCGTCGATACCCACGTCGTCGAGCTCCAGCAGCTGTTGCCAGACGGCCGCGATAGTCCGCTGCGTTTCCGTTTGTGGCGCCGTGAACGTGGTCGCGAGTACTGGTCGCGCGCGAGCAGGTGCCGGGAGGCGCTCGCGATCGAGCTTGCCGCTTGGCGTGAGCGGGAAGGCCGGCAACAGGACGATGCGCGACGGCCGCAGGTAGTCGGGTAGGGTGACCGCAAGCGCCGACCGGACGTGCGCTTCGAGGGCATCGCGCGTGTGCGCGGCGTCTGGCGCATGCACCGGCGTTTCGGCAACGATGTAGGCCACCAGGCGTGTGTCGCCGAGGTCGCCGCGGTAGGGTATTACCGCGCTCCCCTGCACCCCCGTAATGGCGGCGATGGCGCGCTCCACCTCGGCCGGTTCTACACGATGGCCGCGGATTTTGACCTGGCGATCGCGGCGACCCACAAAATGCAACAACCCGTCGGCATCGCGACGTACCATGTCACCGGTGCGATACCAACGCCCTGGGAGATCCGCGCGCGTGATGAACGCTTTGTCTGTAGCCACATGGTCGCCGCGATATCCCATGGCCACGCAGGCGCCACCCAACCAGAGCTCGCCCTCCGCGACTCCCTCGACCGGCGCGCCATCGTCGGCTACGAGCAGGGTATGCGTCTCCTCAATGGCTCGGCCAATGGGCGGGAGCCCGTCCCAATCCGACACGGCCACGGGGAGCGTGTACGCGGTGGCCACGTGCGTTTCCGACGGGCCGTAGTGGTTGTGCAGCCGCGTTCCGGGAAGGGCACCAAAGAATGCCCGTAACGCCGGCGTGACGACCAGTTGCTCGCCGGCCGTTATCACATCGCGCAGCGAGGCCGGAACGGTACCGCTACGTTGCGCCGCGTCGGCGAGTTGCTGGAGCGCCACGAACGGCAGAAAGAGCCGCTCGATCTGCTGCGCTTGCAGGAGCCGCAGCAACGCTTGTGGGTCCCGACGCGTGTCGTCGTCGATCATGACGAGAGTGCCGCCCGTGATCCACGTGCCGAAGAACTCCTGCACGTGCACATCGAAGCTCACCGGCGTGAACTGCAGGGTGCGGGCGGGGGCCCCCAAGCCGCCGCCGCTGGCTTGCCACTGCAGGAGTGCGGCGATGGCCTCGCGCCCCATGACGACGCCTTTGGGCGTACCGGTGGAGCCGGAGGTGAAGATGACGTACAGCGGCATCTGCGCCGAGCTCGCAGGCACGGGAGACACGTTGCCCGGCGAGGCCGCAGCCGGATGCGTCGCGATGGTGGCGGGAGCGAGGACCGTGGCGTGCGGTGCCCACTGCGTTACGCGCGGATCGTCGGAGACAACGAGCGACAGCTCCGCGAGTCGCGCCATATGGGCGAGCCGCTCCTGAGGGTACGCCCGATCGAGCGGCACATATGCCGCGCCGGTGCGTACGATGGCCAGAAGGGCCACTGCCAGCGGGATGCCGCGCTCGAGTGCGAGTCCCACCTGCGTTCCCGGACCTGCCCCAGCGCAGCTCAACTGTTGCGCCTGCTCACCGGACGCGGCCCACAGTTGAGCGTACGTGAGCGCCGCGTCGGGCGACTGCACGGCGATCGCGCCGGGGAATCGTTCGACTATCTCGGCGATGCGCTCAAGCATCATCAGTCACATTTCCCAAAAGTGGATGCAGTATTGCGACAGTTATATGACACATTAAGCGCATCCACCAGTGACTTTCGGCGACAGATCGTATGAAGTTCACATAACCAGCTTGTCCTTGAGTAACGATTATCTGTGATGTGCAGCAACAAGTGGAGTAGTGTCGTTTCGGAGGTTTCCCTCTGAATCAACCGCAAATCGGGATCGACTGGGCCGGGTCGTGCGTAGACTACCAGTAGCCCTGCAGCCCTTTTCGGAGATGTGCCATGCGGTTCCACACGTACACCAAGTTCAACCCCCAGCTCGCCGACGCGGTCGACCTTCAGGCGCTGCTCGACCAGCTCGCCGACTTCCTGCTCCAGTCCGGCTTTGCCGGGGGCGACCAGGGGTACTGGGGCGAACCCGGGGAAGACGAAGGGGACCGCTCCGTCAATTCGCTCAAGGACGCCATTCTGCGCGCCCTCATCGAGAGCGGGCAGCTCACCCCGGAGATGCTCAAGGCGCTCCGCGGTGAAGGGGACGAGGTGAGCGAGGAGAAGCTGGCGCAGCTGCTCGACGGGCTGGTGCAGCGCCTCATCCAGGACGGCTTCCTCACCACCGATCAGGGGGCCAACGTGCCCACCGGGCACCAGCCCGTGACCGGCAAGGGCTCCATAGGACAGGCCGCCGCCAAGGACGTGCAGTTCAGCCTCACCGGCAAGGGCACCGACTTCCTCGGCTTCAAGACCCTCCGCAACCTCCTCGGCAGCTTCGGCAAGAGCAGCATTGGCAGCCACGACACCCCGCAGCTGAGCACCGGCGTAGAGAGCGACGCGTGGAGCAAGCCGTACGAGTTTGGCGACACGCTCAACCTCGACGTCCCCGCCACGCTCGCGAACGCGTTGGCGCGCAACGGGTCGCTCGATGTGCCCATCGACCTCGACTACAAGGATCTCATGGTGCGGCAGAGCGAGTATCGCTCGAGCTGCGCCACCGTACTCATGCTGGACACGTCACACAGCATGATTCTGTACGGCGAGGACCGGTTCACGCCCGCCAAGAAGGTGGCGCTGGCGCTCACGCACCTGATCAAGACGCAGTTTCCCGGCGACACCATTCGTGTCGTGCTCTTCCATGACAGCGCCGAAGAGATCCCCATTTCCAACCTCGCCAAGGCGCAGGTGGGGCCTTACCATACGAATACGGCCGAAGGCTTGAAGCTGGCACGCCGACTGCTCATGTCGCAGAAAAAGGATATGCGGCAGATCATCATGATCACCGACGGCAAGCCGAGCGCGCTCAGCATGCCCGACGGGCAGATCTACAAGAACAGCATGGGTCTCGACGGGTACGTGATCGCCGAGACGTTGCGCGAGGTGGCGGCGTGCCGGAAGAGCAATATCATGATCAACACCTTCATGCTCGCGCGCGATCGGGCGTTGGTGGAGTTCGTGAAGCAGATGTGTCAGATCAGCCGCGGCAAGGCGTATTTCACCAATACGATGAGCCTGGGGCAGTTCGTGCTGATGGACTTCTTGAAGAAGAAGACGAAGCGCGTAAGCTGAGGAACAGCGTGGCGTCACGACCCCAAGGTTCGCTCGCCACGTGATGACGGCACCTGCATCCGAACGCATTCCGGCCCTCGATGGAGTGCGCGGCTTGGCGCTACTCACCGTTGTTGTTCACAACACCGCGTGGATCAGCGGGGCGTCCAGCCACTTCGTGTTCAAGCTCTATACGTCGGCGGCGGCCGCCGGATGGGCTGGCGTGCAACTGTTTTTCGTGCTCTCGGGCTTCCTGATTACCGGAATCCTGCTCGACACGCAGCACGCTCCGGATTATTTCCGTCGGTTCTACGTTCGACGGACGCTGCGCATTTTCCCGCTGTACTTTCTGCTGTTGGCGGTGGCGGTCTTCGTGGTCGCTCCGCTACAGGGGGACACGCCGTGGGCGCAGTCCGTGCGCAGCTATCAATGGACGTATTGGCTGTATGTCTCGAATTGGACCGAGCCGTACGGCTATAGCGTTCACGGGCTTTCGCATCTGTGGTCACTGGCCGTCGAAGAACAGTTCTACCTTCTCTGGCCACTTGTCGTATGGTGGCTAGGCGCGCGCCGCTTGTATTGGTTTGCGGCGGCGATGGTGGTTGCCGGTCCAGCGGTGCGTTGGGCCATGCACCTGAGTGGCCTCCCGCAAACAGCGCTGTACTCCTTTACCGTCTCACGGTGGGACGCACTCGCGATGGGTGCCCTGCTGGCGGTCGCGGTCCGCCATGCGCCACTGCGCGCCATGGTGGTGCGGTGGCTACCGGCAGCGACAGTGTGGGCTTTCGCCGCGCTGCTGCTCCTTATCGCCAAACAACGTGGATTCCACGGGCACGAGCTGGAGATTCAGATAGCTGGTCAGTCGATCATTGCGATGCTTTCGGCGTGCCTTATTGCGTGGACACTCCCCGAGCAACAGGGCCGTGCCAGCGCGCTCGTGCGACGACTTTTGGAATTACCCGCCCTGCGCGAGATTGGCAACCGCAGCTACGCCATGTATCTGATTCACATTCCAGTTCATGTCTTCGCGATGCCCTTGTTCACGCGCTGGCTGCAAGCAACCGATGACTTGTGGCACTTGCCGAGGCTGTTGCTCTATACGGCACTGGTGCTCGTCATTTCTTATGTCGGCGCGCGCATCACGTGGCGATGGATCGAAAAACCGGCCCTCACGCTCAAGGAACGTTTGGCTCCGGCTTAGTTCGTTCCCGTTCGTTCACCAATCCAGTGACGCGCCTGTTCACTCGACGGAAGACGGAGCATGATGTCCGCGATGCGGCCGACAACCGGCTGCACCGGCAAGTAGTGGTAGTATCGCGGTGAAAATTGCGCCCTCCACTTGTCGAGCCACCCGGCGTCGGAAACGAAGTCCACGCTCTGAATCTCGGGATCTTCACAGGAGATGCGGAGAATATGCTCGACCAGCAGGTGCCCCGGCTGGAATCGTGCGAACTCCTCCAGATACCCGATCTTGAACGCCACCCGGGTGCTGGCGTAGCGCATCCAGAATTGCGACGCGATGCACTTGCCGTCGAGTGTCATCCAATGAATTTCCGGGGCGGCCTCCACGGCATTGAAAGCGACGGACTGGAGGAATTCGCGCTGATGCTGCATGCGATTGACCAGCAGTCCAGTGCCAGTACCGCCAGTTCCCTTCCAGCCCGACGCTTCGATCTTGAGGAACTCCTGGAAGTCGGCCTCGTACGACGCATCGCCCGGACGACTGACACCGATGTCGACGTGTCCCAACGCGTTGAGATTCCGTCGGCAGCTCCGCAAGCTGATCTTGAACTTGCCGGACAGACTGGCCTGCAAGTCACGAAACGGGCGATCGGTGGACAGCCATTTCGCCCCACCATTCGTTACGTGCGGATGGGTGCGCCGGTGCAATCGCAGTGCCGCTTGCAGCGCTCGGCTCTGCTCGGCGAGGCGCCCCAGCAACAAAAGGGAAGGCGATGGTTGTGTGCGGCGCAGCAACTTGACCACGGCCAAGAGGGCCTGCTCGGCCGCTTCGACGGACACGGCGGGAAAATCCGCGCTCGACGCCTGGCACGAGACGTCATCGAAGGTCGAACCGATAAGTTCTGCGCAACGGAACGGCATGCGCCTGATCGGCAGCGAGGTCATGCGCAATGGAACGATGGCGACGACCGCCCCCGACGCGTCGCGGTGCGCGACGGTGAGGAGATCGTCGGATTTCCAGACCGAGTTCTTCAGCAACTCGCGAAAGAATTCATACCGGATCCAATAGCGATGATCGTCCGCGGTAATGCGCCTCCAGTCGGACTCCAGCGCCTCGTACCCCGCCAGACCGACATGTGTCGTCGAGGCCTCGTACGACGAGCCGTCAACGCGTACCCGTTCGCTCGCCTGCGCGAGCGACGGTCCGGGACGATGGTTCGCACTCACCACCAATTACCGCGCAGCCCCATGGGCGTCACGAGATCTGGGCGTGTACTGTCGCGGCACGTGATACAATTGAGCAATGCCCTCCCATGATCTCTCCTGGCGACTCTATCGCCCCACGGATGAACTCGCAGCGCTTCATGACGCTAGTGCAATCCTGCCGCGGCGTCCACGGCTGCTGGCGCAGTCGGCTGGCGTCTTCTCCGGATTGACGACTAGCGGGCACTCGTTGTTTCCGGGTTTGTGTTGGCTGGTGCTGAGCGACCACTCCGGTCCGGTCGCGCTCCTGCCGCTGCGGGCATCGGTCGAACGGGACGGTCCCGTTCCGCTGCGCTGTCTTCGGACAATCAACAGGTTCGACATGTTGTACGGCGATGCGCAGCTACGCTTGGGATTCGACGCTAACCTGTTGGTGAACAGTGTTTTAGGCGCGAAGCTATTTGACGGCAAGCCGTGCGATGTCTTTCGTATTTATGATGCGCGCGGTGGGTCCGGCTACGCGGAGCTGGCAGCCGCAGCGGCCCCCGGTTCCCGATGGACGGCTGCCGGGGCGTCGGTTCTAGCTACCGGCATGGCGTTTCCGGAATGGCGGCGGGCGCAATCGAAGAATTTGCGGTCGCAAATCCGAAAATCGGCGCAGCGCTTGGCGGAACGGGGGGAGGTGCACTCCCGCGTCATCACCGCGCCAGGCGAGATCGATGCGGCGCTGGCGACGTTCGTCGCCATGGAGGCCGCGGGCTACAAACAATCGCTGAATCCCCTCGCCCGCGAACCCGAAGAGCTCGCGATCCTGCAACGGGCGTTCGCGATGCACGCGTCAGCCGGGGAGGCATTTATACATGAGTTGACCATCGATGGCCGTGTCGTCGCCTCGCAGGTCGGTTTTCTGCTGGGCGGGCGCGCGCATTTGCTCCGCGTTGCCTACGACGAAGCCTTCACCGAGGCCTCGCCGGGCACGGTTCTGCTGGCTCGGCTCATCGAATGGTGCTGTGGCCATGAGGGGATCGACAGTATTGACTGCATCGTGCGTCAAGGCTGGCACGACCGCTGGCACCCCGAGGTGGAAACGAGCACGCACGCGACCATTCCAAATACAAGAACGCTCGCTGGGTGCGTCGTCGGATTGCTCCGGTGGGGTCGGCGATTGCTGCGCCCCCCGGCAACGCCACACTCACCTTCATCCCACAGTTCTGTAGCGTGAACGCCACAGCTTTGGCGAGGATCCGCTTGGACGCGCAACGCGCTTTACTCACACAAATTGTTTCAAATTATACACTTACGCCTCATCTCGTCCGTTCAGGCGACGAATGGATGAGTGGTACGCCGATTGCTCTACCGTTGGGCGAGAGTGTGCAGTAGACACCGCGGGCTGCAACGATGCAGTCTCGCAATTCGTACCAAATTCCCCGGGTCCTCAGATGAAGAACATTTTCAAGACGCTCGCCTTTGCGGCAGCCTTGGCGCTCCCGTCGGTTGGAACGGCACAGGCCGCGATCGACACGGACGTTCAGGTGAATCTCCAGAGCCATCCGCTCAACACGCTGGGTGGCGGCGGTTTCTTTGCCAACTACACGATCGACTTCCCGACTGGGGCGAAGACGTACAACCAGTGGCTCGTCTGGTGCATCGACCCCAACCGTGAGGTTTCGGTGCCGGGCTCGTACAACTACTCGGCGTACACGGCGCAGAACTTTGCCGCCTCGAACCTCGGTTCCGTCAACAACAACAACATCACCGACGCGCAGATGCGCAGCATCATCTCGCTGGTGACCACGCTGCAGACGGGCTGGAACGGTTTCAACGATAGTCAGCGTGCAGCGCTGCAGACGCAGATCTGGTCGACCTTCCGCGGTGAGACGGCGCCGATCGTCGGCAACGAAAACGTCTCGATGACCGACTGGGTCGTGCTCTTCGGCAACAACAACAACCAGACGTTCCTGACCCGCGTGCCGGAGCCGGCCGACATCGGCCTTCTGCTCATCGGCTTCTCGGGACTCGCGTTCATGGCTGTGGCCCGCCGCCGCCGCGCCTGAGTTCCTGGTAAAAAAGGGGGCCCGACTACGAATCGTAGTCGGGCCCCTTTTTGTTTGTCCTCAGCGGCGTGGAACCTTCCGCCGCTCATATCGGCCGTCGGGATGGTCGGCGAGCCCTCGAATCCGGGCACGCCCCGCCTTGAGACCGGCCGTCACGTTGCGCGTGTCGACCACGAGTGCGGCAGCATTGACCACCCGCTGGTAGTCCACCCCCCGATGATCGGTAAGGATGAGCACGGCATCCGCCCACCGCAGCATGTCGTCCGACAGTTCGACGCCGGTGCGGGTCTTCCCGTCCTCCCGGAACGCGCCGATATGCGGATCGTGGTACTCCACGTGGGCGCCCTGATTCTCCAATAGCTTGATGACATCGAGTGCGGGACTCTCGCGGACATCGTCCACGTCGCGCTTGTAGGCCACCCCGAGCACCAGCACCCGACTCCCGTTCACCGATTTCGACACGTCGTTGAGCGAGGCGGCGGTTCGCTGCACGACCCACTCGGGCATGTGCGAGTTGATCTCACTGGCGAGGTCGATGAACCGCGTTTTGTAGTTGAGCGTGCGCATCTTCCAGGCGAGATAGTGCGGATCGAGCGGGATGCAGTGCCC
>JAIXTI010000033.1 GCA_027484025.1 bacterium | reverse complement strand
CGAACTGCGTGCGGGCTTTACGCTCGATCGTCCGGTGGAGTTCATCAGTGCACGCACGACCCTGAGCAGTACCCCGTGGCCCGTACACTTCGCGCGCCCGGTCCGGAGCGGAGAACTCCCGAACGATGAAGACGACGGCCGCGCCATGACGCGCACGCTGCAGGGCGACGCCATTGTCCGCCTCCCCAATGACACGTTGCGCGTGGCGCCGGGCTGGACCGCGCGCGCGCTCGACATTGGTGGATGGATGCTGGAGGCATCATGACCCCGAGTCGCATACAGATTGGCCGCATTCTGGGGACGCCCGTCCCCATGCTGCTCCCCGATGACGGTCCGGTGCATGTGCTCATCGTCGGCGAAGCGCCCGGACCGCGCGGCGCCGACAAGAGTGGCATCCCGTTTTTTGGCGATGCTGCCGGTCAGCACCTCTATGCGGCGCTCGCGCGCATGGGGGCCATGGTCCTACCGCCGGAACTCGACAGTTTGCCATGGGATGGCGCACAATTCACGGCCGCGTCCATCGTGCCGCTCGCGAACGGCGTCGCGCTCGCCAACGCCTACGATCGCTGTCCCTCCGATGACGGTCAGTCGTTTCGCGCGCCCATTCGTGCGGAGTTGGAGAGCACGCGCAACTTTTCCCGGCTGAATCGCGAGCTCGATCAGCTCACGGCACGCGGCCTCAAGGGCATCGTGACGCTCGGGCGCGTCGCCACCAGAACCTTTGACGTGCTGCTCAAGCAGAAGCCGCGCCCGGCGCTCGCGCGACGGGCGTTGCCGCATCCGTCGGCGCAGGGGCTGCTTTCCATGGCACCCGATCGGGGCAAAGGCGCCAAGATGGCCGATCTGCAACAGGCGTGGATGGTGCGCTGCGAGTATGCGGTGCAGCAGGCAGGCTATCCGGCGCCGGTGCAAGACGAATCATGAGCGCGCCCGATGCCGGCACATTCGACGCGCTCGAGCTCACGGTGTTTTCGCAAGGCGTTGCGATGCTCGCCGAAGAGATGGGGGGATTGCTCGAGCGCAGCAGCATTTCGCCCAACATTCGCGAGCGTCGCGATGCGTCATGCGCGCTCTTCGACGCTACAGGACGCATGGTCGCGCAGGCCGCGCACATTCCGGTGCACCTGGGGGCGATGCCCGAGTCCGTCGCGGCGGTGCGTGCCGCCGGTGCGCACGCGGGTGACCTGTTCCTGCTCAATGATCCGTCGCACGGTGGCTCGCACCTCCCCGATCTCACCATGGTCGAGGTGATCGCGCACCCGCACGATGCCGCGCGCATCATCGGCTACGCGGCGGTACGGGCGCACCACGCCGACGTGGGGGGGATCAGCCCCGGCAGTATGCCGTTTGGGGCGACGGAGTTGTATCAGGAAGGGATCATCGTACCGCCGGTACGCATTGAGGTGGCCGGCGTGCCGCAGCGCGATGTGTTGCAGCTGATTCTGGCCAATGTGCGCACCCCGGCCGAGCGCGAGGGAGACTTGCGGGCGCAGCGCGCGGCGTGTGCGGCGGGCCGGAAGGGATGGCAGGCGCTCTTCCATCGGCTCGGTGAAGACACGCTGCATGCGGCCGTGAACGCGCTACTCGACTATACCGAGCGACGCGTGCGCGCCCGCCTGGCACTTCTCGACGGCGCGCACGGATTTGCCGTCGATGCCCTCGAAGGGGACGGCGTGAGCGACGCCTCCATTCCGGTCGCGATCACGGCGAGCATTCGTGACCGCACGTTGCATCTCGACTTCACCGGCACCTCGCCGGCGGTGCGCGGCAATATCAACGCGCCGCCGGCGGTGGCGCGCGCTGCGGCCGTGTTCGTGTTGCGCGTGCTCTGCGATGACTACGTGCCGGTGAACGACGGTGTCGCGCGTGCCTTGCACATTGTGATGCCCGACGACTGTGTGGCGAATGCCAAACGCCCCAGTGCAGTGGCCGCCGGCAACGTGGAGCTGTCGCAGCGCATGACCGACGTGTGCTTTGCCGCCCTCGCGAATGCCGCCGCCAGTATCGGTGTACACGATCTCGTGATTCCGGCGTGCGGCCAGGGCACGATGAACAACATCACGCTCGGCGCTCCCGGATGGAGCTTCTACGAAACGCTCGGTGGCGGGCAGGGGGCAAGCCTGCGCGGCAATGGCCCCGACGCCGTGCACGTGGGGATGAGCAATACGCGCAACACGCCGGTGGAGAGTCTCGAACGTGCGTACCCACTGCGCGTGGTGGAGTACGCGGTGCGTCGCGGCAGCGGTGGCGCGGGTGCACACCACGGTGGTGATGGTGTGGTGCGTCGCTACCAGACACTCGTGCCGTGCACGGCCACGCTGCTCACGGAGCGCCGGCGTGTGGCGCCGCCTGGCGCACAGGGTGGGAGCGCCGGAAGCGCCGGTCGCAATCTGCTCAACGGGGAACCGCTCCCGGCGAAAACGCGGGTGGCCATGCAGGCTGGCGATGTGCTCACGCTCGAAACACCGGGCGGCGGTGGCTGGGGGACGACCACGTCCGACCATCAGATGTCACCGCGGCGCGCGTGAACATTCGCATCCTGTTGCTGGCGGCCATCGGCCTCCTCACGTCGGTGTTCTTCTGGCGCTGGTGGCAGGCGTCGCGGGCCGAGAGTGCCAGCCGCCCGTGGCCGACGCCGGTGCAGCTGCTCATTGGATTCGGCGTGGCGTTCTTCGATACACTTGGTATTGGTTCGCTCGCGACCACCACGACGCTGTTCAAGGCGTTACGCATGGTTCCCGATGAACGACTGCCAGCCACGATGATCGTGGGGCTCACGACATCGGTGGT
>JAIXTI010000013.1 GCA_027484025.1 bacterium | reverse complement strand
GCGTACGAAGTACCGATCGGGATACTGATACTGCCACATAAAATTGGTCGCGTCGATCCGGAACTGCGGGCCGCGCTTGGGCAGGTAGCGCAGGCTGAAGCCATAGTTGAATGCGAACTTGGTGCCGAACCGATAGCCGCCTGTATCGGCCGCAGCAAAATCGCTCACCAGCCCCGCGCCGCCGCTCACCGACGGCATCAGGCGACGCCACGTCTTTCGTCCGGTGAGCGAGATATCGAGCCCGGCGTCCATAAGGTGCGTCGTCGCGCCCGGTGTGCCGATCTGCCGTGTGGCTTTGGGGTTCGTGGGCACCAGCAGCCGGCGCTCGCTCGGCGAGGCCATGTAGCGTGCAAACAACGACGCCGGACCCCCCACACCGATTTCGTAGCGCAGTCCCGCATTCCACGCCGCCTTGGGGGCGACGTCGGCGAGATCGCGCTTGACGGCCAGCCAACCACCAAGCACCGAGAGCGATTGTCCAATCTTGAAATCTTCGTACGGGCTGGCGGCGGGCAGATGGCCCACCTGCGCCTGGGCGGCAACGGGAGACAACGTGACCACCGTGGCGGCGAACGCGACGGCGACAGAGTTGGTGAAGAGAGCGCGCATCAGGACGGGATAGCGGATGTTCGGTCGCGCAAATCGCGACCGGTGATTTGTGGAGGCAGCGAGAGGCCAAGAAGCGCCAATGCGGTCGGCCCCACGTCGCACAGGGCACCACCGGAACGCAGCGGGACTGTTTCCTCTGGGTCGAGGACGACGAGTGGCACGGGGTTGGTAGTGTGCGCCGTATGCGGCTGATGCGTCACCGGATCGACCATGACATCGGCATTCCCGTGATCGGCCGTAATGATCAGCTTGGCGCCGCTCTGTGCGGCCGCATCGAGAATGCGTCCAAGACAGGCGTCCACCGTTTCTGCCGCCGCGATGGCAGCAGGCAGTGAGCCGGTGTGCCCCACCATGTCGGTGTTGGCAAAATTGCATAGCATGAAGTCGTGCGTCCGGTTGGCCAGCGCGTCGCACAAGATGTCGCAGATGCCACCAGCGCTCATCTCGGGCTGCAAGTCGTAGGTGGCCACCTTGGGGCTCGGCACCATCTTGCGATCTTCTCCCGGGAACGGATGCTCGTGCCCGCCATTGAAGAAGAAGGTCACATGCGGATACTTCTCCGTTTCGGCGGTGCGTAGCTGCGTGAGACCGGCGTTGGCAATCACTTCGCCAACGAGGTGCTGCATCGACTGAGGTGCGAAGGCAATCGGGAACGGAAACGTGTCGTCGTACTGCGTCATGGTGCTGATGTGCACCAGCGGACGCGGTCCCGTGTCGAAGCCGTTGAAGTCCGGCAGCGCCAGCGCGCGTAACGACTGGCGCATGCGATCGCTGCGGAAGTTGAAGCAGATCAACGCATCGCCGTCGCGCATCGGGGCGAGCGCGTGCCCGTCCGCATCGGCCATGACCCACGGCTTCACGAATTCGTCCTGCACACCGGCATCGTACGAGCGCTGCAATGCCGCGAGGGCGTCAGTCTCCACCGGGGCGTTGCCGTGCACGGCCGCCTCGTACCACAACCCCGTGCGCTCCCACCGGTTGTCGCGATCCATGCCGTAGTAGCGGCCGCTGACGCTCGCCAGCTGCGCCTTGCCGGCGATACGAGACAGGGTGGTACGCAGGAAGGCCATGCCGCTGGTGGGCGGCGTGTCGCGTCCATCGAGCATGGCGTGCAGCACGACGCGCGGGACCTGTTGCCGTGAGGCCAGTTCCACTAGCGCAAACAGATGTTCGTCGAGTGCGTGGACTCCGCCGTCTCCGAGCAATCCCAGAAGATGGAGCGTGCCATTGTTGAAGCGAACATGCTCGCACGCGGCCACCAGCGTGGGGTTCGCGAAGAAGCCACCGTCGTCGATGGCGCTCCCGATACGCACCAGGTCCTGCATCACCACTCGCCCGGCACCGAGATTGAGGTGCCCTACCTCGCTGTTACCCATCTGACCTTCGGGCAACCCTACTGCCTTGCCCGATGCCGTGAGTAATGTGCGTGATGGATGAGACCAGATACGGTCCCAGTTGGGCGTATTGGCCAGGCAGATAGCGTTGGCCTCGCAATCTTCGCGATAGCCCCAACCGTCCAGAATGATCAGGGCAACGGCGCGGTCTACACGTGCAGACATCGGTCTCCGGGGTATGCTTCTGGTGCGAGCGTCTCTCTGGGAACGCAGCCGTTGGAATCTAAACCCCGCTTACTCATGCGTGTTCGGCGTCGTACCCTGCTGTTGACACTGCTATTGGTGGCCTTGGTGGCCCTCGATGGTTTGCTGCTGGTCCGCCAGGGGCGATATCGCGCGGAAACGGCGCGACTCCGCGCCGGCATGACCGACCTCGAACGCAGCAGGAATGACGCCATTCTGGCGGCTGAGGCCGACCGGGCGGTGCTCATGGTGGAGATCATGCGGCGGCAGGCCCAAGGCGACGACGCCATCCATCTGGCGGTGAACACCGACTCGGGATTTGTCGCGCTCGACCGCGGCGGCGTGCGGCTCCGCACCATGCCGGCGCAGATCGGGCCGGAACGTCGGGTCGGCAGCCCCCCCGACACTCTCCGCGCCGTCGTGCCCCGCGGCGTTCGTGCCATCGAGCGCCTGCTTACGGCCACCGACGCCTACCCGCTGCCGCCCTGGCTCTGGGCCGACCGCGGACTGCCGGCGCCGTCGTCGTCCGCCGAGGCCGGCTGGACCGGCAACGACGCCATCGTCACGACCGGCGGCACCTTGCTCTACTCACTGCCCGCGGTCGGGCCGCTGGCGGACAACGACTACGTCATGCCGGGTGCCATCCGGCTTGCCGCGGCCGATCTGAAGGCCGTGCGCGAGAATCTTTCGACTGGAACCCGGGTCTATTTCTACTGATGACTTCCCTTGGATCGCCATTGCCTACGGCGTCGTCGTCGGCCCGGTCTGAACGTCCCCGTCGCCGTGGATGGCGAGGGGCGCCGTTGTGGCTCCTCGCACTCGCGGGCCTCGTGGCGCTGCATACGGCTTGGGTGGGCTATCACACGGTGCGCACCCGTTTCGAGCGCGACGTGGCCCGACTGGTCTTCAACGACAATTCCGAAGCCATCGAAGCCGCGGTACTGCAGGCCGCGCAGGGGAACGACAGTCTCCGCGCCGAACTCTCGGCGTCGCCGCCCCCGCCGCCCGCCGACTCGTCGTACCTCGTCGTGTCGATTACCGACCGTCGCGTCTGGTATAAGCGAGGGGACAGTGTGCTGTTTACCGCCCCGGTGGCCACGGGGTCGGGCAAGCAGCTCGTGGTGAACGGCGGGGCCAAGGTGCTTCGGTTCGAGACGCCGCGCGGCCGCCTCGTGGTGCAGCGCCGCGACTCGGCGCCGGCGTGGATTCCCCCCGACTGGCACTACCAGGAACAGGCCAACAAGCGGCGGCTCGGGTTGACCCAGCTCGTCCGCGGTCAGCCCATTCCCCTGCGCGATGGCGGCCAGCTCACCGTCCAGGGGAACGACGTGGTGCGGGTGGGACGCGACGGGGTGGTGCGCGCCCTGAGCGCCGCCGACGGGCGCGAGATCGTCGCGGACGGCAAGATCATTATTCCTCCTTATGGAACAAACCAGCGGAAGTACGGGGAGGTGCTCGGGAGCTTTCGGCTGTACCTGGGGGACGGCTACGCGCTCCATGGTACGAACAACCCCAAATCGGTGGGGCAGGCGGTGAGCCACGGATGTGTGCGATTGCGGAACGAAGACATCGCGGAGCTGTACCACCGCGTAGTCGTCGGCACTCCAGTCTTCATCTACTGATCTGACAATCAGTTACCGATGAGATTTGCCTGAGCCGCTCATCACCGTCGGGTGAGCGCACGAGTCCGAGTTGGCTATATTTCCAGAACGGGCGTTTGGTCGTCTGACTTGGGGGCCGCAGGTAACCTGCGGCGCCCGGTGCCGCTGCCTCTTGGCGTGCGACCGATTGCCACACCCGACATCGTGACCCAGACAAACTCTGACGCTTCGGCGTCTTCTCCGCGCATTGCGCGCCCCAATCGCACTCGTCGTGCCCGCCGCCGCGTCAGCGTCGTCGCGGGTTTCGTCGCGTTCGCCGGTCTCGTGGCGTTCGTTCGCCCGGCCGGTCCGATTGCGGCCTCGCCCGCGTTCGGCAGGACCTCGCGCGCCATGACTGTGGCCGCTACGGCTTCTGCTCCCGCCCCGTTTCCGGGGCTCGATTCCCTCCGTGGTTTCAGCCGCAAGCTGCGCGCCCGTTTTCTGGCGCCGCAGCGGGCGGCTGCCGTGCCCGTGCTTCGCGAGTATTTCGGTGACTCGGCGGCCACGCGCGCCGGTGTGTACGCGGCCGACGACTCGGCGGGCGCGTTCCACTTCATCACCATGCGTCCGTTCGCCGACAAGGTGAAGGGACGGATCGGCAGCTATCGCATCGGGTTCTTCCCGGCAGAACAACGCGGCGCGCGTAGCGCCTCGTACGGGAACCCCGAGGGTTTTCTCGAGGTGACGGCCAACAACGCCGACACGCCCATCTCCGAGCATTTCCGCCTGCGCGATTTCCTCACGAAGGACCAGGGCGCCGTGTGGCCCAAGTATCTCGTGCTGCGTGAACCGCTCATCGACAAGCTCGAGCTGGTGTTGTCCGAATTGCAGCAGATGGGCGTCGCGGCATCGCGCCTGCGCGTCATGTCGGGCTTCCGCACGCCGCAGTACAACGCGCAGGGTGTTGGTGCCGGTGGTCGCGTGCAGGACAGCCGCCATCAGTATGGCGACGCCGCCGATGTGTACGTGGTCAGTGGCGCGCATGATTGGATGACCGATCTCAATCGCGACGGGCGAGTGGACACCGGTGATGCCCGACTGTTGGCGGCCGCTGCCGCGCGTGTCGAGCAGCGTCATCCGGAGCTCGTCGGTGGTATCGGCGTGTATCCAGCCACTGGGGCGCACGGCCCGTTCGTGCACATCGACGTGCGCGGCACGCGTGCGCGCTGGGGACAGCTGTGAGCGTGCGCCCATGATGCAACGTCGAACCGCCCTGCTGCTCAGCGGGCTCGTCGCGATTACCGCGGCGCTCATCTACCAGCCGCCCGGAGAGCTGCTCGCCGGGTCGTCGGCCGACAGCTATCGCCGCGCGGTACCGCGCGTAGCCGCCGCGTCATCGCTCAAGGGGAGCAGCGGCGAAGTCCGCATGCACTTCGTACGTGCCGGTGAACGCGTCGCCTTCCCGCTCGAAATCCGTGGCGTGTCCGGCACGTTGGGGCTGCGCTATCAGTGGGTGCAGGTCGGGAGCGGGGAATCCGTCGACGTCATGCGGCCGCTCGACGGGGACACCTTGCTCGCGCCGCTCACGCCGGGCTTCTACGAACTCTCGATCATCGGCAACGGCGTCACGCAGCGTATCGACGAGCCGCGGCTGGCCGTCATCCTCCCCTTCGAACTCAAGTTGGGGAGCACGCTCAACGGGTATCAGATCGGTCGCTATCCCGGCGAATGGTCGCGCGATGAACAGGCCGAGCGCCCGTCGGGCTTTGCCGAAGTGCGCGAAGAGCATCTCGATCTGCCGCTCACCAAGCACCTCAAGGTGCGGGACTTCATCACGCACGATCGCCAGACCATCTGGCCCAAGTACGTGGCCGTCGATCCTCGCGTGCTCGACAAGATCGAATTGGTGTTGCGTGAACTCGCGCGGCGCCGCGGGGAAGAGCAGGCGTCGTTCACGCTCGAAGTGCACAGCGGATTCCGGACGCCGCTGCACAACGCGGGGGTCGAAGGCTCAGCACGCGATTCCCGCCACTTGTACGGCGATGCGGCGGACGTCGCGATCGATGCCGATGGTGACGGACAGCTCACCTTGTTCGACGCGTACCGAGTGGAGCAGGCCGTCGATTGGGTGGAGCGGTTGCATCCCGAGCTCGCCGGCGGGCTGGGCGTCTACAGCAGCCGCCGTTTCGCGACCCCGTATTGCCATATCGACGCGCGCGGTGAACGGAAACGTTGGCGTGGTTGACCCCGTAGGGCGTGCCAGGAGGAGCCTATCATGAATCCGTACGTCCGCGATCGTATCAACCGCAAGCTCGAGACGCTCTCCGATGAGCGTCTCTATCAGATCCTCGACTACGTCGAGTTTCTCGAATCGAAGTACGGCGAGAAGCCGGCGCCGGTCACCAACGTCTTTCAGAAGTTCACCGATGGCGTGGAAGACACGCTGCGCGCCGGTGGACTTGCGGCGGGCACGGTGGTGGAAGCGGTCGGCTTCCTCAACAAGGCCATGGGCGTCCTGAACAACGTCGCCCAGACCACAAAAACCGTGGCCACGGATGTGGTGAGCACGGCGCGTACGGTTGCCGACCAGATTGGCGCCCCACCGCCGGGCACGCAACCTGCGCCACAGGCGAGCAATCCGGTGCCGCCGGCGGACCCTTCGACGGGTCAGCCGCCCGCGGGTCAGCCCCCAGCGTCACCACCGCCAAGTTCCCCTGCCTGAGACTCCTCGCATGCGCCGGTCCGCTCGCCTGTCCAACGACTCTGCATCAGAGGCTGCCCCCCGACGAGGGCCGCGCACCGGGATGAAACGGTCGGTGCTCCATGTCATTCGGCAGATCCCGTCGTACCTGCGGCTGCTCGTGGGGCTCATTGGCGACGGACGGGTCTCGCGCATCGACCGGTTACTCGTCGTCGGCGCGTTGGCGTACATCGTCTCGCCGCTCGACTTCATCCCCGACATCATTCCATTCCTCGGGCAAGTCGACGACGTCTTCCTGCTCATGATGGCTATCCAGCGCCTCATCGAGAACGCCGGAACCTCGGTGTTGCTCGATCACTGGCGCGGCGATCCGGACGATATCGACGACCTCAACGTATCGCGGGTCGTATCGGCGGCCGCGTTCTTTTTGCCGCCGCAAATGCGCCGCCGATTGCGCCGCATGGCTGGCGGGCGTTCCGCGGCCAGCCGGCGGGAGTGACGGGAGGGGCATCGGGGAGCGTCGCCCGAGCCGCCCCCGCTGGTATCCCTTCCCTCAACACTGTAGTTTTCGAGATGGCACCCTCATCTCGCGCCTCGCGCATTCGTGAAGACGTCGCGCTCACATTCGACGACGTCCTGCTGGCCCCTCGGCACTCCCTCACGCACCCGCGTGAGGTCACTCTGGCGTCGCGCTTCACGCGCGGTATCACGCTCAACGTGCCCCTCGCGTCGGCCGCGATGGACACGGTCACCGAAAGCGAGATGGCCATCGCCATGGCCCGCTACGGCGCCATTGGCGTGCTGCACAAGAACATGTCCATCGACCGGCAGGCGGCCGAGGTCGATCGGGTGAAGCGCAGCGAGAGCGGCATGATCCTCAATCCGATCACGCTCTCCCCCACCGGTTCGCTCCGCGAAGCCGTGGCGCTCATGATGCGCTTCAAGATCTCCGGCGTCCCCATCGTCGACGCCAACGGCAAGCTGGTGGGCATTCTCACCAACCGCGACCTGCAGTTCGAGCGCAATCTCGATCGCCCGCTGTCCGACGCCATGACGAGCGAAGATCTCGTGACCGCGCCAGTGGGCACGACGCTCGATGAGGCCGAGAAGATCCTTGCCAAGCACCGCATCGAGAAGCTCCCGGTGACGGACGAGCATGGCATCCTCAAGGGCCTCATTACCGTCAAGGACATCCACAAGCGTCGCCAGTACCCGGACGCGAACAAAGATCAGTACGGTCGCCTGCGTGTCGCGGCGGCCATCGGTGCCGGCGGCGACTACCTCGATCGTGCGCGCGCGCTCATCCAAGCCGGTGTCGACGTCATCATTATCGACACCGCTCACGGCCACAGCGAGGGCGTGCTCGTCGCGACCGCGAAGGTCCGCGAAGCGTTCCCCGACGTGCAGCTCATCGCCGGCAACGTCGCCACCAAGGCCGGCGCGGCGGCGCTCGTGGCCCGTGGCGTCGATGCCGTGAAGGTCGGTGTCGGTCCCGGCTCCATCTGCACCACGCGTGTCGTCACCGGCGTGGGCGTTCCGCAGATCGCCGCCATTATGGACGCGGTCGAAGGGGCAGGAGACATCCCCGTCATCGCCGACGGCGGCATCAAGTACTCGGGCGATATCGTCAAGGCGCTCGCTGCCGGCGCGTCCAGCGTCATGATGGGATCGATGCTCGCCGGCACGGAAGAGAGCCCGGGCGAGTCGTTCCTGCTCGAAGGGCGCCGCTTCAAGATGATCCGTGGCATGGGCTCGCTCTCCGCCATGCAGGACGGGTCGGCCGACCGGTACTTCCAGGACGGCGAGATGTCGCCCAAGAAGCTGGTCCCGGAAGGCATCGAGGGACGAGTGCCCTACAAGGGCCCCGTGGGCGACGTGCTCTTCCAAATGATTGGCGGGCTGCGCAGCGGCATGGGCTATGTGGGCTGCGGCACCATCGAGGCGCTGCGCACCGAGGCCGAGTTCGTGCGGATCACCACCGCCGGTCTCCGCGAGTCGCACCCCCACGACGTGACGATCACCCGCGAAGCCCCCAATTATTCGCTCTAAACCGGGCCGAAACGCGCGAAACGGGTTCTGATTCGCAGAACCCGCCGTTGCGTGAATTGCAACCGGTACCGAGTTTGGTGGGTCTACTGTTGGAACGCCGTGCGGGCGGCCACATTAGCCCCCGAGTGACAGACCGTCACCCCGCTCGGACTCCGTCGTACTTGCGCGTGGTCGCTTCCTGCCACGCGCTTCACTCAGACCACACGGCTGATGGGAATCTGGTCCAAGAAATCGATCACAGCGCTGCGCGCTGAGGCCGACAGCTCCGAAGGTGGCCTCAAGCGTACGCTTGGTGCCCTCAACCTGACGATGCTCGGCATCGGTGCCATCATCGGCGCCGGTATCTTCGTCCTCACCGGAACGGCCGCCGCCAACTTCGCCGGCCCCGGTGTCTCGCTCTCCTTCGTGCTGGCCGGCCTCGCCTGTCTGTTCGCGGGCCTCTGCTACGCCGAATTCGCGTCGATGATTCCGATCGCCGGGTCCGCGTACACCTATAGCTACGCCACCATGGGTGAAGGCGTGGCGTGGTTCATCGGTTGGAACCTGGTCCTCGAGTACCTGTTCGCCGCCTCCACGGTTGCGGTGGGCTGGTCGGGCTACTTCAGCGCCATGCTGAACGAAGCCGGCGTGCACATTCCCGCCGCCTTTGCCTCGGCGCCGCTCACGGTGGTGAACGGCCATCAGGTCGTTCGTGCCTTTACCTGCGTCGACGCGACAGGCACCACGGTCATCGATCAGGTCACCAAGGCCGCCTTCGTCATGCGCGATGCATGCACGGCGGCCGGTGGTTCACCGGTCGAAGGGCTCATCAACCTGCCCGCGGTGTTGCTCATTCTCGCGCTCACTTTCCTGCTCGTGCGCGGTGTGCAGGAGTCGGCCACGTTCAACAACATCGTCGTGGCCATCAAGATGGTCATCGTGTTGCTGGTCATCGGCTTCGGCTTCATGTACGTGAACACCGACAACTGGTCGCCGTTCATTCCGGAAATGGTCACCAACCCCGACGGCAGCACCAAGTACGGGATGGCCGGTGTGCTGCGCGCGGCCCCGGTGGTGTTCTTCTCGTACATCGGGTTCGACGCCGTCTCCACGGCCGCCCAGGAAGCGAAGAATCCGCAGCGTGACTTGCCCATCGGCATGATCGCGTCGCTGCTCATCTGCACCGTGTTGTACATCCTGATGTCGCTGGTCATGACCGGTCTGGCACCCTACACGGCGCTTGGCGTGCCGCACCCGGTGTCGGCCGCGCTCGAAGCGGTCCCGCAGCTCAAGTGGCTCGAGTACCTCGTGAACATCGGCGCCGTGGCGGGTCTGTCGTCGGTCGTGCTCGTGATGCTCATGGGCCAGCCGCGCATCTTCTACACGATGTCGCGCGACGGTCTCATCCCGAAGATCTTCGCCAAGGTGCACCCGGTGTATCAGACGCCGGCGGCCTCCACGTGGATCGTCGGTATCATCGCCATCATCATCGCCGGCTTCTTCCCGCTCGGCCTCCTCGGCGAGCTCGTGTCGGGTGGTACGCTGGCCGCGTTCGCCACGGTGTGCATTGGCGTGTGGGTGTTGCGCGTGCGGTCGCCGGAGCTGGAGCGTCCGTTCCGTACGCCGCTGGTGCCGCTCGTGCCGTTGCTGGGCGCCGGCGCCACGTTGTACATGATGTACCAGCTCCCGAAGCTCACCTGGCAGTTGCTCGGTGTGTGGACCGCGATCGGCATGACGACGTACTTCGTGTACGGCATGCGCAACTCGACGATCGGCAAGCAGGAAGCTGGTAAGCGATGAGCGGTGCTGTGGCAGACGGGCTGCTCCAGGCATCCGAGGCGCGGCAAGCGGCAATCCACGAGTGGTTTGCCGCCCTGCGCCCGGGCACGACGGTAGCCCTCTCCACACATATCAATGCCGACGGTGACGGATGCGGCAGCGAAACGGCGCTTGCGCGATTACTCGCGCAACGTGGCATTCGCTGCCGCATCGTCAATCCCACGCCATGGCCCGCGATGTTCGGGTTCCTGCTGGGAGACGACATCGAAGAGGCGAGCGCGCAAGGTGCGGCTGCACTCGACGATGTCGACGCGTTGATTGTGCTGGACATCAATGATGTGCGTCGGTTGGGAAACCTGGCCGATCGTGTGCGTTCGCTGACGGTGCCCATCTCCGTGATCGACCACCATGTGGCCGGCGACGAGCCGGTCGGTACGCTAGCCGTGGCCGATACGGCTGCCTGTGCGACCGCCGAGCTGGTATACGACATCGGCGTGACCCTGGGGCTCGACATCACCCCAGCCATCGCGCAGTCGCTGTACGCCGCCATTCTCACGGATACGGGCAGCTTCCGCTTCAGCAACACCTCGCCACGCGCGCACGGTATCGCCGCTGCGTTGCTCGCCGCTGGCGTGAACCCCGAGGAGATGTACCGGCGCATTTACGCGCAGGTCAGCCTGGGGCGTTTGCAGCTGCTTCGTGAAGCGCTCGGCACGTTGCACAGCGAGCCGGAAATCGGTTTGTCGTACATCTCGGTGAACGCCGATGTGCTCGACCGGTTCGACGTCACCAGCGAAGAGCTCGATGGCATCGTCGAGCATCCGCGCAGCATTACCGGGACGCGGATGGCGCTGTTCTTCCGCGACCTCGGGTACGGCAAGGTGAAGGTGAGCCTCCGCAGCACCGGCGATGTGGATGTACAGCAGTTCGCGCGGCGCTACGGCGGCGGCGGTCATCGTAAGGCGTCGGGTGCCATGCTCACCGGCTCGTTGGCGGCGGTGGAAGAACAGGTTTTGGCCGACGCGCGGTTGTATTTGCGCGGGGAGTTACCGGCCGCTTGATGCTCCGGGGCTGACGGAATCCCATCTCCGTCAGCACCCGGGTGGTATCGGCAGTGTCGGCCCAGACGCGGAGCTTTTGAGTGGCGTCGGTCGATAGACCATACACTCGACCGTTGATGTAGAAGATGCGGTCTTCGGGCGGTCCGGGCCATGATGCGATGTACGTGCCATCGTTCTTGTACAAGTCGAGGACGCGGCTCATTTGCGAGCCAGCGAAGCTCACCACGATGGTATCGCCGCTCCGCGAGCCACCCCGCGCAGCGTTATCGCCCTTGTCGAGGTACGTCGCGACTCCGCCATTGCTCTGGCGCTCCTGGCGAAATGTCGGCATCGTCACCTGCTCGACAAACGGGAAGCGCAACAGCGCGCCCTTGTCATCGATACTGAAGAGTCCGAAACCGAAGGTGGTGCCGTAGACGCAGCGGTCGGGATTGCCGCCGCGGATGATGTTGACGCTGTGTATGAACTCGCCGGTCCCGGCCTTTACGGGCCACGGAAACTTCCATTTCGCCAACTCTTTGCCCTGCGCATTTACGCGCACGACTTTCGCCTCGTCGTTGTACGTCGAGAGCAGGGCCGTGCCGTCGATGAGAAAGCAGAGCGTGTTGGCCAGCGATGCAGTTGGCGTGACGATGCTCCGCAGGTAGCGACCGCCGGTATCGAAGATCGATATCCGCCCGTTCCCCGGATCGAGCACTCCCACTTCGCGCTGTGGCGTGAGGGCAATGTCCACCGGCCGCGCGAGCTGTCCAGGCCCGCTTCCCTTCGAGCCGGCGCTCCAGGCGTACTGAGAAGTCTGTGCATTGAACGCATGCACCTGCAGTGTGCCGGCATCGAGGATATACACGTGCTTGTCGTTCGCCACATGTTCGCGCACCCAGCCGAAGAGGGTGTCGTCGGCGGTGCCGCCAACCCGCCAGATAGGTACCCACTTCTTTGGAAGCATACGACGCCCGCCCGCCGGTGCTTGAGCGTGGAGGGCCGCGCTACACGACAACGCGGCGGCTACAACGGCAACCACGACAATGCGTCGGGAAGCCATGATCGACATCGCAAGATTTCGCATCAGTGAGAAGGGTCGTCAGTTACGAGGTGGGTGATTGCACGGCCGAGTGCGACCCGGGCAACCGGATTGGCATCGACATGACTCGCTACACGCAGGCGCGACTCGTGATCGAATAGCAGCAGCACCGGCGTGGCGTGGTGTCCGATATCGTGCAGCCATGCCTGCTCTTCAGGACGAAGCAGCCGCAGCGGACTGTTGCGAAGCGCGAACGGCAATTCGAGCCGAAGTCCGACGGTGTCGCGCGGACTACCCTGAATGATCAGCTCTGGTGGTGCCGTGTTCTTTCGCGCGGGTCCGGTGGCGACCACGTTGGCGAGCGACAGATTGCCGTTGCAGTCGGCGCGTTGGGCGACAAAGACGGCGCGGAAGCGTACATCTGTAGGCGCCGCGCGATCGCTGTCGCTGGGCAGAATCGGCGCGCGTTGGGCGATGGCAAACCGTTGTGGCACCGCCGCCAGCACTCGCCGCACGTCGAGACTCAAGGACGCGAGAAATGCCAACAGCACGGCGCTGGCCATCAGCAGGAGCGATCGACGGCGACGGTGCCGGGAAGCCTGTCGGGCTTCCCGGCGTACGGCAGTCAGCACGACTCCTCACCGATCGCTTCGGGAACCGATTCTTCATCGTCCTTCGATCGCGTGGCATCGGCCGGGAACTTCTGCGTCTGAACGCAGACGCCACTGGCCTTCATGCGCTCGAAGTCCTTATAAAGGGAGATCTTGCCGTGCTCGGTGCATGAGCCGAAGGAGATGTTGAAGCCCCAGAGTCCCGCGGTGGGCGTGACGGAGAAGCCAAAACTGCAGGTGATCTGCGCGGGCTTTTGCCCACATTCGTTAGCCTGCCCGGCGCCGCACGCGGTGGTGACAAGTTCTGATGTCGCCTGCTGCGCCCCCACCGGCGTGAACGCCAACCCGGCGCTCAACGCGATGACCGTCGCCACGACCTTGAACAGTGTGTTGTGTGACATTGGAAATCCTCCAAATACCCATCTATCGGTGAATGACCAGCGGCCCCATGCCGCCGGCCGTCCGGGGAGTCGCCGATCGGCGCCCCGCCCGCGACGGAGCCATCATACCACCGCCCCGTCATTCCCCTGTCACCAGAATCCCGCGCATTGGGCCATTCCAACGCGTCCCACGGGGACCTAACTTTGCAATGTCTTAAATCCGAGCCAGTTACTTCCCTATGCAGCCTCTCATGGAACGGATCACCGGTGTCCTTACCGGTGTCCGAAACCCCCGCACCGGCGCCGATGTCATGGCTGCCGAACAAGTGCGCGATATCGCTACCACCGTCGACGGCAAAGTGCGGCTCACGCTGCTCCTCGCCCCCGACGACGATGCCACACTCGTCCGTGATGTCCGCCAGGCCATCGAAGCGCTCGAGGGCGTGAGTGATGTGCGCGTCGACGTCCGCGACCCTGCACAGTCCGAACCCACACCGGCGCGCCGCGCGCCAGCCCCCGCCATGAATCAACCGAAGGCTCCCGCCACCGGGGGCATGGGTCGCGCCCTCCCGGTCATGGACGCCGCGCCCCAGAAGGCACCGCCCAAGGTCCCGGATCCGGTCCTGTATCCGAACCTCGGTCGCATCATCGCCATCTCGTCGGGCAAAGGCGGCGTCGGCAAGAGCACGGTGGCCGTGAACCTCGCCATCGCACTCGCCAAGGCCGGCAAGCGCGTGGGCATCATGGATGCCGACATCTACGGCCCCAATTTGCCGCTCATGCTCGGCGTCGATGCCGCGCCCGCGGTGCGCGATGAGAAAATCATCCCGCTCGAAGCGTATGGCATCAAAGTCATCTCGCTCGGGTTCCTCATCGAGAAGGAACAGCCCGCGATCTGGCGCGGCCCCATCGTCATGAAAATCATCACGCAGTTCCTGCGTGACGTGGCGTGGGGACAGCTCGACTACTTCCTCGTGGACATGCCACCGGGCACCGGCGACGCGCAGCTCTCGCTCGTGCAAGCGACGCAGGTGCATGGTGCCGTCATCGTGACCACGCCGCAGCAGGTCGCCGTGGGTGACGCGCTGCGCGGTGTGAAGATGTTCGAGCGCACCGCCGTGCCGGTTCTCGGTATCGTGGAGAACATGTCGTACTTCGAAAACCCGGAGACGGGCAAGCCCATCGCACTCTTCGGAAGCGGCGGCGGTGAACGTCTCGCGAAGGAATGCGATCTCCCGTTGCTCGGACAGGTGCCCATCGATCCGCGCATTCAGGAAGGCGGTGACACCGGTCGCCCCATCGTGGCCGCGGAGCCCGACTCGAAGGCGGCCAAGGCGATCAGCGCCATTGCCGAACGGGTGATGCAGCGCGTTGTCGAACGTTACGGCTGATCTCGCAGCGCCTGATGCACCACGCGGCGAACTCGTCGGCGAACCCCTTTCGCTGACGATTCGCCGCGTGGCGCTTCCCGCCGTCATCGCGAACCTGCTGATGACGGCGTTTCACAATGTCGACACGTTCTGGATTGGTCGCTCGCTTGGTGCCGACGCACTGGCGGCGGTCACGGGCGCGATCTTCTGGGTGTGGCTCGTCATCTCCATTGGCGAGATGGTAAGCATCGGGCTCGATGCCATCGCCGCGCGGCGCCACGGAGAACGACGCCCGCAAGATGCCGCGCGCACCGTCAGTGATGGATTCGTTCTCGCGCTGTTGCTCGGCGCGGCCATCGCCATCGCGACGCCATTCCTGTTGTCGTGGCTGTTCACGATGCTCGGTACGAACGCTGCCGTGAGCACGATCGGTCGCGATTATCTGGGGACGTACTTCCTTGGCATGCCGCTCATCTTTGGCTTCTTCGCCGTCGATGCTGCCTTCCGTGCCAAGGGAGACACGCGCACGCCATTGTGGATTCTCGCCGTCACCACGATCTGCGCGCTCGTCCTCGACCCGCTGCTCATTCGCGGATGGGGGCCGTTCCCAGCGATGGGTGTGCGCGGCGCTGCCGTGGCCACACTCGTGCCACGAGGACTTGGCTGTCTGGCCGGCGTGTTGATCCTCAAGCGGCGTGGCATGATTGCCTGGACGCTGCCGCGCTGGAGTGTGCTGGCCACGATCCTGCGCGTCGGTGCACCGGCCGCGGCCACCGGTATCGTCTTCAGCTTCATCTACGTGCTGCTCACGCGCATCACCACGCAGTTCGGTACGCCGGCGCTCGCTGCGCTTGGCCTCGGATTCCGCATGGAAAGCGTGATCTACGTGGCCAGTGTGGGCATGGGCGCTGCGGTGGCGGCGATCGTGGGGCAGAGTCTTGGGGCAGGCGATAGTGCCCGTGCCGCGCGCGCGGGGTGGCTGTCAACGGCGGTGGTCAGCGTACTGGGCGTCGTGATTGCCGTGGCCAGCCTGCTCTTTGCCGAAGAGTTCGCCGGCATCTTCTCGAACGATCCCGCGGTGATCGCTGAGGCGGCCAAGTACCTGCGCATCTCCGCGTTCTCGCAGCTGTTTCTCGGTGCCGAGGTCGTGTTGGAAAGTGCCATGGCTGGCGCAGGATGGACGTTCGTGCCCATGCTGCTCAGTACCGGGATCACCGCACTGCGATTGCCGATTGGCGCGTGGGCCGCAGCAACATGGGGCACCACGGGGCTCTGGTGGACGCTTGCCATCACTGCCGCCGCGCGCGGCGTGCTCATGGTGCTCTTGTGGGCGTGGGGCCGGTGGCGCACGGCGCGCGTTTAGGACACGTTAGGCACATGCCTCCTGCTGCCATTACGCTGCTTACCGATTTCGGCACCGCCGACGGCTACGTCGCCGAGCTCAAGGGCGTGCTCGTGTCGTTGGCACCTGGCGCACCCATTGTCGATCTGTCGCACGACATACCGCCACAGGATATTGCCATGGCGCGCTTGACCGTCGCGCGCTACTGGCGGCGCTTTCCGGTCGGCACCGTCCATGTGGTGGTGGTCGATCCGGGAGTGGGCACGACGCGGGCGGCAATTGCGATCGCGAGCGAAGGGCGCTTACTGGTAGGTCCCGATAACGGGGTGCTCTCGCCGGCACTGTTCTCGATCGACGCGCGCGTGGTGCAGCTCCCCATCGACGACACCGCGTCGGCCACTTTTCACGGTCGCGACGTCTTTGCGCCCGTCGCCGCGCGACTCGCGTGCGGCACGCCGCTCGAGCAGATCGGTGCGCCTTACGCCGACGCTGTCCGGTTACGCACACCGCCGCCACGGCGCGACGCGCACGGATTGCTGCATGGCGAAGTCCTGACGCTCGATCGCTTCGGCAACATCATCACCAATCTCATGACCCGCGACGCGTCGGGGATGGTGAAAATCTGCGGACGGGCCGCGCGGCTGGTGCGCACCTACGGCGAAGCATCACCAGGCGAGCTCGTGGCGCTGGTGGGGTCGAGCGGTTTTGTGGAGATCGCAGTGCGCGAAGGAAGCGCGGCGCAGCTGCTTGGGGTCGAACGCGGCGCCGTGGTCGTGCTCTCGGGCGCGCCGTAAATCAGCGCGGTGCTTCGGGACGGTGCGTTGACGATGACGCATCAGCGGGGCGCG
>JAIXTI010000211.1 GCA_027484025.1 bacterium | reverse complement strand
TCGCCGAGTTCCTCTTCGGAGACGACGAGCAGCTCGTCGGCGCACACCTGGCCGATGTGCAGCGCATCATCGTCGATCTGGCCGGCCAGCCCATCGGCGAGTGTGGGCGTCGACGGCCAATCCACAACGTGGCCAGCCTGCACGCTCGTGGACATCGCCGCGGTCTCCACCGTCTGTACGCCGACCACGCGCACGGTAGGCGCGAGCGCACGGAGCACGGCGCCCATGCCGCCCAGCAGCCCACCGCCGCCCGTGCAGATCATGATCGTCTGGACCGACGGCAGCTGCTCCAGCACTTCGAGCGCCACGGTGCCCTGGCCAGCCAACAGATCAAGCCCGAGGCACGGATTGATGTAGCGAATGCCTTCGCGTGCGGCGTGCGCCTTGGCCACCACCATCGCGGCGTCGTAGTCGGGCGCTTCGTCGTTGACGATCGCTCCCAGCGCACGAATACCGTCTTTCTTCACCTGCGGGGCGTTGCTCGGCACGTAGAGCATCGCCGGCGTGTTGAATGCCTTGGCGGCATAGGCGACCCCCAGTCCGTGGTTGCCGGCGCTCGACGCGACGACACCGCGAGCGCGCTCGGCGTCGGAGAGTCCCGCGAGGACGTTGTACGCGCCGCGCACTTTGAACGACCCCGTGGGATTTTCGAGTTCGAGCTTGAACCAGACCTCGACGCCGATCGCGTCGGAGAGTGCGTCGCTGCGCACCAGACGGCTCGGCGGCAGAAACGAGCGCAGCCGTTGGGCGGCGTCGCGCACCGCGGAGACTGCGGGAAGGATCGCAGGATTGAGGGTTGCCATGCGCAGATTGTAACACCGCACGCGTGGTGCGCCTACTGGTGCGCGCCCCTAGAGCAACCGGCTGCCGCGCACGCGCGCCACGTAGCCTTCCACGTCGAACTTCATTTTTGCCCGGTGTGTAACCATGGGGCGAATGCCGCCCCATACCGCCTTGTTGCCCCACGGGCGATCCCACAGGCCAAGGCACCACATGATGCCGCCCACGCTGTTCGGGTCGCGTCCGTCGAGCGCGTATTTGTCGTTCAGGTGAAACATGACGCTGCGGGCCTGCTCGTAGCTCTCCGTCCAGAGCAGCAGCGTCTTTCCCCAGAGCATGCGGGGGTAGTTGTGGATGATGCCCTGCGTCACCAACTCATGTTGCGACGCATTCCATAGCCGGTCGCTGGTGCGCCCCGCCTCGAGATCCTCGAGGTCGTACAACGCCGGGCGCGGGTCGTTCACATGCTCCGCCATCGTGCGCTGCACCCAGTCGGGGAGCGCGGACAGTTGATCGAAGTTGGGCGTGCGCACGCACCAGTTGTACGCCAGCTCGCGCCAGGTGGTGACCTGCTGCACGAACGCATCGAGATCGTCGGCTCCCACGCCCGCTGCGCGCGCCTCGCGCACCACCTGCGCCGACGCGATCTGTCCGTAGTGCAGATATGGCGACAGGCGCGACGTGCCGTCACCATCGGCGGCTTCGTTGCGCTGTTCGCCGTACCGCGGCAGCGTGTGCCGCAGGAAATGCGAAAAGCGTGTGTGCGCCGCCACGGAGCCACCGGTGAGTGCGACGGCGCCAACGGAGTGATCGATCTCGCACGCGGCCACTTCGCGGGCGATGTCCTCATCGGTCATCGTGGCGATGGACAGCGGCGTCAGACCGCCGTGCTCGGCAATCGTGGCGCGCAGCGACGCGCGCAAGGCGTCGGAGAGCGGGAGGCGCGGCACGTCATCAGCGACGGGTTCGATAGCGTGGTCGAGCAGCTTCGCGAGCTTGGGGCGAATCGTGCGCGCCGCGAATTCCGCTTTGACAAACGCACCACTCGGCACCGTGCACACGCCGTCGACGGCGAGCACGCGGCAGTTGGCGCGTTCGCCGAATCGCGCAACGCGCTCGCGAATGCCGGCCGTGGGGAAAAGATCGGTAAACACGACGTACGCGCGCGCAGCAATACGGTCCACCACGCGCCGATCGTCATCGCGACGACGGCGCAGCACGAACTGATAGTGCAGCCCCAACGCATCGGCACGACGCGCCGTATCGCGCGCGCCCTGCAGAATGAACGTGTGGTGCCGGTCGCTCGCGTGCGGGTACGTGGGATCGAGCCCCTGATGGATGACCAACGGCAGGTTCACGCGATTCGCCGTACGAATGGCGGCGCGCAGTCCCCAGTTTTCGTCGAGTCGGTGCGTGGACTGCATCCAGTACAGCACGTACTCGCCATCGGGGTTGTACGTCTTTCCGTTGATGTCGACGGTGCGCGGAACGAGTTGGTCGCGCACGTAGTCGGCGTCGAGCGAATGGGCGTGCGGCGGTGCGCTGCGGATATTGGTCATGACCCGCAGGAAACGCGCGGTGCGCGCCCGTGGTGCCCTCCACCTTGACAGGGCACTCGCACCGGCTAGCTTCCCATCCGTTACCCGATGGGCCCCGCGCCACAGGAGCGGGGCCTTTGTTATCCGGGTCACTGGGGCTGTAGCTCAGCTGGGAGAGCGCTGCATTCGCATTGCAGAGGTCAGGGGTTCGAGCCCCCGCAGCTCCACTTGGTAGCACCTGACGTGGCAGAACAGTCGCCCGGCAGGTACCGGATTGTGACGGATCCGGCGCTGGTGTGACGCCGGAACATGGTGCATCGTCCAGTGTATAACGACGTAAGCCCGCCGCCGTTCGGTAGGACGGAGAGTTCCAATGACGGTGCGCGTGGCAGTCTAAGAAGCCCTGGTAAGTCTCTGACTTATCAGGGCTTCCGTGCTTTCAGCCGTCGCGTCGTGCCTATCGGGTGGTCGCCACCAGGCGTTCCATGTCGGCCCGCATGCCTCGAAATAGCTCGACCAGGAAGCGATTCTCCTCTTCCTCCACGTTCCCGGCAAAGTCGCTCATGGCGGTGAAGCCCAGGTTGCCCAGCCAGCGCATGATGGCGCTTTCCTGGACTGCCACGTCGACGACGCGTTCGCTGATCGTCTGACCAGCGGGGCCCGTGCGGACCCCCAGCTTGAAGTAGACCCCCGTCCCCTCGAAGGGATGGCGGATGGCCGAGCTGAGCAGGCGTTCGGCAATGAGGGGCAGGTGCCACTTGGGCTCGCGCGTAAAGCGAATCTGCCAGGCGCGTTCGCGGGGGGTGCTGATGTGCACGAACTCCCCCACCATGTTCGACACGCCCACGGAAAAGAAGCCGATTTTGGCGAGCGCATCGACGTTGAGCACGAGGGTGTCGGGCATGGGCCGCGCCGCACCCGTCAGCGGCTGCAGTGCGCCTCCCTTGGTGCGAAAGCGCAGGGTGAGTACCCGGTTGGCGGCCTGCGCGTCGAACCAGTCGTTCCCCAGACGGTCCGCCAGACGGTAGCGGTACTTGGCCGGCTCCACGTACTTCTGGATGTACTTCGCGTAGGCCGGAAACTGGGCGGCGATGTTTCGCGCATCGATGCGAATCTGCATGCTCACCAGCGTCGATCCGTCCAGCTGCGACACGGCGATGATGGTGTCCATGCTGAGCAGGCGCCCCAGCGCGGTGGTCGTGCGGGGAAACCCGTCGCGATAGTCGGCACGCATGGCGCTGCCCGGTCGTTCGGCGCTCAGAAACAGCGCCTTGGCAATGTCGTTGAGTCGCGCCGGCGGGATGGCGCCCACGTGGTGCTCGACCACCGTATGCCAGAACCAGTCGTCGTTGCCGCGCTGCGCCACCGAAATGACATGCCGCTGGTCGCCGAGCTTGGCCGGCGTGGGCGTGTCGCGCTTCGGGAGAAACTGGAACTGGTTGTTGACGAGTCCGGCCTGCCATTCGGCGGTCCGTTCGGCACCGGTGCGCGTGCTGCGCATGCTGGTCCAGATGGCGGTGTCTTCGGCGAGCTTCGAGGGGGCAAACGCGTAGCGGCCAATGCGCATGCGCCCGTACTGCACCTTTTGCGCGCGGGAGACGTTGGTGAAGCGCGCCTCGAACCCGGCCGCCAGATCGTCAAAGTGTGCCTGTGCCGCACGCAACTCTGGGCCATACGCGAACGCGGCACCTCGGCACCCTGAGACGAGCGCGAGGGTGCACATGGCGGCCAGGCAGACGGCAACAGCGCGACGGGGCATGCTGGCAGGTTAAGGACAGAGGGCGGGGGGGAACACCCGTACCCGTCGCCGGAAGACGACGTTCACGGAGCATACCCCGCGATACACCGATGTATACCCGCGGGGATTAGATTGACGGGTCATCCTTACCCGTACACACGTGTCCGATTCTCCGATGTCCGAAAATACTGCGGCTCCGCGTCGCGACTTCATCCGTGAGATGGTCGCCGACGATGTGGCAACCGGCCGGTTTGGCCGTGGGCCGGCGACGCGCTTCCCCCCTGAGCCCAACGGCTTTCTGCACATGGGGCACGCCAAGTCCATCTGTCTCAACTTCGGCATCGCGCAGGAGTTCGGGGGCACCTGCAACCTGCGCTTCGACGACACCAACCCCGCCACGGAAGATGTGAAGTACGTGGAGGCGATTCAGCGCGACGTGCAGTGGCTGGGCTTCAACTGGGACGGACTCTACTATGCGTCCGACTACTTCGAGAAGCTCTACGACATCGCCGAAGCGCTGGTGCTCAAGGGCAAGGCGTACGTCGACGACCAGAACGAAGAGCAGATCCGCACGAATCGCGGTACCGTCACGAGCGCCGGTACGCCGAGTCCGTGGCGTGAGCGCAGTGCGGACGAGAATCTCGATCTGCTGCGTCGCATGAAGGCCGGTGAGTTCCCTGACGGGGCGAAGGTGTTGCGCGCCAAGATCGACATGGCGCATCCCAACATGGTCATGCGTGATCCGCTGCTGCTGCGCATTCGGCATGCGCATCATTACCGGCGCGGCAACGACTGGTGCATCTACCCGCTCTACGACTTTGCGCACGGCCTCAGCGACGCCATTGAAGGCATCACGCGCTCGTTGTGCACGCTCGAGTTCAAGGATGCGCGCGAGATTTACGATTGGCTCGTGGCCGAAGCGGGTTTCGTGAATCCGCCCACGCAAATCGAGTTCGCGCGTCTCGAACTCGATTACACGGTGCTCAGCAAGCGCAAGCTACTACGTCTCGTGAACGATGGTCACGTGAACGGCTGGGACGATCCCCGCATGCCTACCATTGCGGGGCTGCGTCGTCGTGGCGTGCGCCCCGAGGCCATTCGCGCGTTCGCCGAAGTCATTGGCGTCGCGCGCAAGGATGCGCGGGTGGAGATCGCGACGTTCGAGCATGCGGTGCGCAACGACTTGAACATGGAAGTGCCGCGCGTGTTGTGTGTGCTCAACCCACTCAAGGTCGTGCTCACCAACTATCCCGAAGGACAGGTGGAGATGCTCGATGCGCCGAGCTATCCGCACGATGTGCCCAAGACGGGCTCGCGGCCCATGCCGTTCTCGCGTGAGTTGTACGTCGATCGCGACGACTTCATGGAAGACGCCCCCAAGAAGTTCTATCGGTTGTCGGTGGGCCGCGAAGTGCGGTTGCGCTTTGGCTATCTCATCACGTGCAACGAGGTCGTGAAGAACGACGCGGGCGAAGTGATCGAGTTGCGCTGCACCTACGACCCGGATACGCGCAGCGGGCAGGCGCCCGACGGCCGCAAGGTGCAGGGCACCATTCACTGGGTGAGTGCGGCGCAGGCGGTGTCGTGCGAAGTGCGGTTGTACGACCGGTTGTTCTCGCAGCCCGATCCCGATGATGTGCCTGAGGGGCAGGACTTTCTGAGCGCGCTCAACCCGGCGTCGCTGGTGGTCATTCCCGACGCCAAGATCGAACCGAGTGTGGCGAGCGATCCCATTGGGTCGCGCTATCAGTTCGAGCGCACGGGCTATTTCATGAGTGAGCCGGAGAGCAGCACACCGGAGAAGCTGGTGTTCAACCGGATTGTGGGGCTGCGGGACAGCTGGGCGAAGGAAGTGAAGAAGGGGTAAGCGGAGCGGGGCGTCAGATTCTCGGCGTCCCCCCTACCGTCGCGGGCTCGGATCCCTATATTTGACGGCTCAGCGGGGTTCTGCCCCGGTGTGCCAGCTGCCCCTTAGCTCAACTGGCAGAGCGTCTGACTCTGGATCAGAAGGTTCCTGGTTCGACCCCAGGAGGGGCAATACATCAGTAACTGCAAGCGCCGCCGTCACTTACGAGTGATGGCGGCGTTTGTGTGTTCCGGGGTAAGGTGGTGCGATTCCTGGTTCGCTCGGACGGTCTGTTTGGCATGCCACCAGACTGGAATACTTGACGGCTCGTTCGATTGTGTCCATAGTTCATGAACACTGGACACGGAGCCTGCTCTGCCGCTCAAGCCCGCTGATGTCGCCGTTGCCCTCCAACTGTCGCTCACGCCCGATGCGCCCTACCGAGAATTGGCTGGGGCCGTGGGCATCTCGCATGGCGAGGCGCACAACGCGGTGCGGCGTCTGCAGGCCGCGCGGCTGCTTCGTGTGGGCTCGCGGACGGTGAAGCCGGAGGCGCTCCTCGAATTCCTGCTCGGTGGCGTCCCCTATGTGTTTGCAGTCACACCAGGCGCCGAGGTGCGTGGTGTGCCCACGGCACACGCCGCGCCACCGCTGGCCGTCAGTTTCACCGGGGCCGGCGCCTACGTCTGGCCCTCAGCCGAGGGGCTCGTTCGCGGTGAATCGCTTGAGCCCCTGTATGCAGGAGCCGTGCACACCGCGACGACCAATCCGGCGCTCTACGAGCTCCTTGCACTGGTAGACGCACTACGCGCCGGACGCGCGCGCGAACGACAGCGCGCCCGTGACTATCTCCGGCAGCGGCTCGGCGCAGCGGCATGATCGTCCACCTCGATCATCCCAACGCGCAGCAGGTTCGACGTACGGCCGTCGCGCTGGGCGATCTCGTACACGAGGTCGTCTTTATCGGCGGACAGATGGTGCCGTTCTTCATCACCGACCGCGGCCTCCATCGCCTGCGGCCCACCGACGACGTAGATGTCGTTGTTGCGTGCCGCACCAGACATGCGTACCACGAGTTCGCACGGCGACTGCAGGCGGTCGGATTTCGTGTGGATCAATCGCCCGGCGCACCGGTGTGCCGATATCGCACCACCGATGGGGTGGTGCTCGACGCCATGCCACTCGACGCTGAGATCCTCGGATTCAGCAACCAATGGTATCCCCTGATCATGGACACCGCCGTTTCAGTGGAGCTGGCCGCTGGCGTTGTGATTCGGGCCTCGCACCCGGCGGCGTTGCTCGCGACGAAGTGGGAGGCGTTCTTCGACCGTGGTAGCAACGATCCGTTCGGGAGTCACGATCTTGAGGATATCCTGATGCTCGTTGCCGGTCGCCCCGAACTCGCGCACGAGTTCCAGTCGCTGTCGGTGGACGTGTGCACCTTCATTGCCGAATCCGTCCAGAAGCTGCTGGCGGAACCGTGGTTCGACGACGTACTCGAAGGCACGTTCCCGGATGCGCAGCGGTTGCCAAACGTGCTCGTGGGTATTCGCGAAAGAATCGCGAGGCTCGCGCTCTAATCGTTGTCGACGACCCCAGGAGGGGCAATATATCAGTAACTGCAAGCACCGCCGTCACTTACGAGTGACGGCGGCGTTTGTGTTTTGCAGGAAATACCCGCCAACCGGGCCTTCAGGTCGCGCCTTAATCGACCGCATTCGTGCCGGGCGGGCTGAACTCCACCACCGGGCGTACCTCGATGCCCCCCGTGCTCGCGTCCGGGATGCGCGCCGCGATCTGGATGGCCTCGTTCAGGTCGCGCGCCTCGATCAGGAAGAAGCCGCCCACCTGCTCACGGGTCTCGACGAATGGGCCATCGGTCGTCGTCAGCTGGCCGTGGCGAACACGCACCGACGTGGCGGTGTGCGTCGGCTGCAGCGCCTCGCCCGCGATGAGCTGCCCGCCATCGATGATGGACTGCGTGAACGCGACGTAACTGCCCCGCAAGGCACCAAACTCCTCTGCGGACATCGTCGCGAGCCTGGTCTCTTCATGGTAGATGAGGCACACGAATTTCATGGCGGGACTCCTCGAATTGGGATAGGACGGCGTCCGGTCCACGGAGTGCGGACGTTGGACATACCGTTGTCGCCGACCGAGGGCGGAATTCGACAAAATCGTCGCGCTCGGCGAAAATCACCTCGCCGCGAGCCGCGCTCACCCCGATATTCTGTCGCGTGTCGAAATCGCGAAGCCTCGCCCGATATAGTCACGGGTGAGGCAACGGGCCGAACCCGCAGACATTCTTTCCACGGGGTTTTCCATGAAGTACATGATGCTTTTCGCCGAGCCCGAGCACCATATTGCGCAGCGACAGTCAGCCGACGCGCCCGCATACTGGGCGGCGTGGGTTTCCTTTGCGAAGGCGATTAACGAGAGCGGGCTGGTGGTCGAGGGCAACGCACTCCAAGACAAAACGACGGCGACGACCTTACGATTCACGAACGGCAAGCGCGTCGTGCAGGATGGTCCGTTCGCCGACGCCAAAGAGCAGCTCGCCGGCTACTTCATCCTCGAGGTGCCGAGCATCGACCCGGTGCTCGAGTGGGCGGCGAAAGTTCCGGGCGTCGATACCGGCACGGTCGTCGAGATTCGCCCGATTATGTCGGTGTCATAAGACATCGGCTGGGAATCGTGCTGGAGCGGGTCGCCCCATGACGAACGCCGAGCAGACCGTCGAGCAGGTCGCGCGAAATTCGTACGGACGTCTCATCGCGTATCTCGCGGCCCGCTCCCGCGATCTCGCCGCCGCCGAAGACGCACTCGGCGACGCCTTTCTCGCGGCGCTCGATCAGTGGCCGCGCGATGGCGTACCGCAGAAGCCCGAAGCGTGGCTTCTCACGGCGGCGCGCCGTCGCATGATCGACGCGACGCGCCGACGCGCCACCGCCGACGCGGCATTCCCCTCACTCGAACTGGCCGCACTCGACGCCCAGCGCGCGGCCGAGTCCGTGCGCGACTTTCCCGACGAGCGACTCGGATTGCTCTTCTGCTGCGCGCATCCCGCGATCGACGAGGCCGCCCGCACGCCCCTCATGCTGCAAACGGTGCTCGGGCTCGACGCGGCGCGCATTGCCGGGGCCTTCCTCGTCGCGCCGGCGGCGATGTCGCAGCGTCTCGTGCGCGCGAAAACGAAAATCCGAGTTGCCGGTGTGCCGTTCGAGATTCCGTCGGTCCGCGAGCTTCCGGAACGTGTTGAAGCGGTGATGGAGGCGATCTACGCGGCCTATGGAACGGCGTGGGATGACGCATTTGGCACCGATGCGAAGCGGCGCGGCGTGGCTGAAGAAGCGGTTTGGCTCGCCCGGGTACTCGCCGAAACCATGCCGGAGAATGCCGAGGCACACGGCCTGCTCGCACTGATGCTCTTTTGCGAATCGCGCCGCGCCGCGCGACGTTCTGCGACGGGGGCGTTCGTACCGCTCGACAAGCAGGATGTGTCGCTCTGGTCCGAGCCGATGATTGTCGAAGCCGAGCGTGCGCTGCGAACGGCGAGTGCGTTGTCCGCGCCGGGACGCTTTCAAGTCGAGGCAGCGATTCAGAGCGTCCATGCGCAACGCCTCTTCGGCGCACCTGTGCGTTGGGATGCGGTGGCGATGTTTTACGGCTCGTTGGTCGCCATCGCGCCGACGGTCGGCGCCTATGTTGGAATGGCCGCCGCGCTTGGTGAAGCCCGCGGACCGGACACCGGCCTTACGGCGCTCAACGGTCTGCATGATACCGACATCGCCGACTACCAACCGTACTGGGCCGTGCGAGCTCACCTGCTTGCCCACGCCGGTCGGGCGCCTGAAGCGCGCGTCGCGTACGATCGCGCGATCCATCTTAGTGACGATTCCGCGGTGCGAAGTTTTCTTCTCGCGCAGGCCGCGACGTTATCATAGCGGGCAACGCGCGTCGCAGCAGCTTCTTAGTGCAAGGTCGGTGGTGTAGCGGGTGCTGCGGTGGTGCTACACCACCGTACCGAACACGCGTCCTACCAACGCTGTCATCAGCAGTGCGAGGGCACTCCAAAAGGTGACGCGGGCGGCGCCGCGCATGCGTCCCGCGCCACCGGCGCTCGCGGCGAGCGCACCCAACGCCGCGAGGCACACGAGCGAACTCGCCGCCACCGCCATGATGATCGCCGCGCGTGGTGTCACGGCCGCGACAACCAAAGGAAGCGCGGCGCCAACCGCAAAGGTCGCTGCCGACGCGAGGGCCGCCTGTACGGGGCGCGCGGAGAGCACTTCGCTGATCCCCAGTTCGTCGCGGGCGTGCGCGCCGAGGGCATCGTGCGCGGTGAGCTGCTCGGCGACGCGCAGCGCGAGTTCGGGGTCGAGGCCCCGTGCTTCGTAGATCCCGGCGAGCTCCCGAAGTTCGCCATCGGGGTCGGTCGCCAGTTCGCTTTGCTCACGCGCGAGGTCGGCGCGTTCGGTGTCGGCCTGCGAGCTGACGGAGATGTACTCGCCGGCCGCCATCGACATCGCGCCGGCCACCAGACCGGCCAAGCCCGCGACCAGAATGGCGGGACGGTCCGTTCCAGCGGCGGCGACACCCACCACCAAGGCCGCGGTCGAGACAATCCCGTCGTTGGCCCCCAGCACAGCGGCGCGCAGCCACCCGATGCGTTCGGTAAAGTGGCGTTCAGGGTGAGACGGTCGTGGCATTGTCTGTTCCTCGCAGAGGACTCTTCGTAGCAAGACGCTTCTGCACGATAGCGCAATCGCGCGCCCGATGCGTCAGAACTTTCGCGTGTAGCCGACGCGGACGACCTGCGTTTCGAGAAAGTCGGTGCTCACGTAGCGAAAGTCGGTACCGTTGAGCGTACGTCGTACCTGGTTGGTATTGAGCAGGTCGGTTGCGTTGAGGACGACTTCACCGCGCCCCTGCTGCACCCCCTTCCGGAGTCCGACATCCAGCGCGTAGCGCGCTCCGATGCGCCCCTGCGGGAAGAGATCTGGTGCGAGGTAGATGCTCGACACGCGCGCGTCGACGCGCCCGGGCAGAAGTACGTTCGCGTTGACCTTGAAATTGCCGGAGATGAGCGACTCCTTCTCGGCCGTGTAGGTGACCGGCACCGGATAGCGGTTCAATACCGAGAACGCGCCGATGGTCGTGCGGTAGACGTTGGCGTTCGTGCTGAGCGTGAGACTGCGCGAGACTGTCTGCTGCCACACCAGTTCCGAACCCGTGATCCAGCTGCGTCCGGCATTCTGAAACACGTTGTACAGAATGGGGCTGCCCGGCGCCTGCGTGGCGATGCGCGTGATGGTGGCGTCGACGATACGCCGATACCCGGCCGCGTACAGACTGCCCTTTGTCCACGAGGTGCGGTATCCCAGATCGACCGAAGTGGTGAACTGCGGCCGCAGCGCGGGATTCCCCACCTTGATGAGCTCGGGCTCGTCGTACTTGGGGAAGATGCGGATGTCGACTTCGTTGGGTCGGTCCACGCGCCGGTTGAAGAACAACGACAGCTTGTGATTGGCCGCCGGTTTCCACGCGAGTCGCATGGTGGGGAACGGCTGGAAGTAGCGATAGCCGTCGCTTTTGTACGTGTTGTGATTGGGGTTCACGTCGTAATCGAGCAACACCTGTTCAACACGCAGTCCACTTTCCAACTCGATCGTTGGTCCCTCGAATACGTACGTGGCATACGCCGCCGGAATCTTCTCCCGATACGTGGCCGCTCCTCCGGCACCACTGTCTATGGGTGACTGTTGGCCGGGGAAGAACTGCATGTTGACGGGAATCGAGCGATAGCGTCCCTTGAAACCCAGCTCGAGGCGTCCCTGCGCCAGCGGGCGGACGTAATCGACGTTCAGGTCGCCAATGTGTTCGTCGGAGAGCAGCTTGAATGCGTCCTTGCCGGTGAAGGACGGCAACGTATTGGTAAAGAAGTACCGCTCGTCTTCGCGGTGGAACGAGTAGTTGCCGGTAACGGTGAGCGTATGCCCCGGCTGCAGAAAGCGGTGCGTGTATACGGTCGAGGCGAAGGCAGTGTACTTGACCTCGTCTTCGAGGAACTGCCACAGCCGGTAGCGGTTCGTGAGCCCACCTCTGAAGTACGGATTGTCACCATCGTCGAGAATCTTTTCGCGATTGAGCAGCCCCGAGAAACTGAGCGTGTTCCGCGCATCGAACGTGTGATCGACGCCGCCGTTCAACGTGGCGTAGTCGGTGCGCCGGTTGCGCAGCACCTGCTGGGTAATCACGGTGCCGTCGGTGTACGTCCGCGTGGCGAACTCGTTCTTGTTCATGGTGGGCGAGTGCAGCCAATCCGCGCGCAGGAAGCTGTTCGTGCCGCCTCGACGATAGTTCAACGCCACTGACGGGTTGAGCTTGGGCGTAAAGAGCCGCTGGGCGCGTACGTCGGGTAGGTTGTCGCGACGCGACCAGAGCGAACCGGCGCCGCCCGTGAATCCCACCGACCCGTTGAACCCGTCTTGGCTCTCCTGCTTGAGCACCAGATTGATGATGCCCGCGCTGGCATTGGCGTCGAACTTCGCGCCGGGGTTGGTGATGATCTCGATACGCGCGATCGCCGATGCCGGCAGATTTTCGAGGCCGGCCTGCGACGCTACGCCCGTGAGTGCCGACTGTTTGCCGTCGATGAGCACGGCCACCTTGTCGCTGCCGCGGAGCTGCAGCTTGCCATCTTGCCCGACGGTGACACCAGGGAGTGAGGCCATGGCCTGCAACACGGAGCCGCCGCTTTGGGCAATGTTGTCAGCCAAGGTGTAGCTCTTCCGGTCCATGGCGTTGGCCACCTCGTCGCGAGTGGCCGTCACGGTAACCTTGTCGAGCGCCGGGGCCACCGGGTCCATCTTCAGCACCCCCAGGTCGAGAAAGCGACTGAGCTCGCCAACGAAGACCGCGCGACGCAGTGGCGCATAGCCAATGCGCCGCACGTCGAGCTGGTACTCGCCCTTGGCGAGACTGGTGAAGATGAAGGCGCCGGCCGAATCGGTAAGCCGGCCGGCGACAAAACTGGTGTCCTTCAGCCGGCGTAGCTCGACGGTCAGATACGGAATAGGTATGCCCGAGGGCGCGTCGGTTACCCGCCCAGAGAGCGTGACGCTCCCGGAGCCCTGGGCACGGGCGCTCGCGGGCGTCGCGCCGGCAAGCGCGATCGCCAGTAGCAGCACCAGCGCCACCATAGGCGCACCACGGCGTCTCACGTGAATCTCCACTGAATCTCCGGCCCTCGTTATAGTCGAGGGGAATATGCACCCGGAAGATGACGACACGATGACAGCTGCGACGAAAGGCGGGCGAACAACAGGGTACCGGAAGGGCTCGTTGGCGCTGGCGGTGCCCTTTGTCCCCCCGCCTGATTATTGATTGAACCACGCGGCTGCCGCGATGTCCCGGCGTGCGGCCCCACCCCTTCTGCTTCGGTTCAATGCCTCCGCGCACCAAATCTGCCTCGATCCCCACGCCGCGACGCGAACGCGTCATGCCACGTGAGGTCACTGACGAAATGCGGGATTCGTTCATCAACTATTCGATGAGCGTGATCACGTCGCGTGCGTTGCCCGACGTACGCGATGGCCTCAAGCCCGTCAATCGTCGCATTCTGTACGCGATGAACGAACTCGGCCTCGCGCCGGGGCGTCCGTTCAAGAAAGCCGCCACCGTTGTCGGCGACGTGCTCGGCAAGTACCACCCGCATGGCGACAGCAGCGTATACGATGCACTCGTTCGCATGGTGCAGGATTTTTCGCTGCGCTATCCGCTCATCGAGGGACAGGGCAACTTCGGCAGCATCGACGGCGACCCCGCGGCAGCGTATCGGTACACCGAAGCGCGCATGGCCGCTCCCGGCGTCGCACTGCTCGAGGGCATCGATCAGAACACCGTCGCGTTCGTCCCCAATTACGACGATCGTCTCGAAGAACCGTCGGTGCTCCCAGCGGCCATCCCCAACCTGCTCGTCAACGGGGTGAGTGGCATCGCGGTGGGTATGGCGACGAACATGCCACCGCATAACCTGCGGGAGATCGGCAAGGCGATCATTCGGGTCATCGAAGAGCCGACGGTGGACCTCGCCGAGTTGCGCAAGATCGTGAAGGGGCCCGACTTCCCGACCGCGGGACTGATCGTGGGGAAGGATGCGATCAAGCAGTACATGGAAACGGGTCGCGGGCGTCTCATCAATCGCGCCCGCGTCGTACTCGAGGCCAAGCCCGGGTCGTCGCGCACGCAGCTGGTCGTCACCGAGTTGCCGTATCAGGCGAACAAGGCGCGCATCATCGAGCAGATCGCGGACCTGGTGAAGGAAGAGAAGCTGGTGGGCATCAGCGCACTGCGCGACGAATCCGATCGCGAAGGGCTGCGCATGGTCATCGAGCTCAAGCGCGACGCGGAGCCCAAGAAGCTGCTCGCGCGCCTCTTCAAGCTCACCGGCCTCGAGGTCACGTTCGGCGTCATCAACCTGACGCTGGTGCCGGAACACGGGCGCCTGGTGCCGCGAGAACTCGGCCTGCGTGCGCTCATCGATCACTTCATTGCGCACCGGCACGATGTGCTCGTCAAGCGCACGGAGTTCGAGAAGGGGAAAGCCGAAGCGCGACTGCACATCGTCGAGGGGTTGCTCATTGCGGTCAACGACATCGATCGCGTGGTGCAGCTCATCAAGACGGCCAAGGACGGTGAGCAGGCGCACGCCCGCCTGCGCAAGGAGTACTCCCTCTCCGAGCTGCAGGCCGACGCGATTCTCGCGTTGCGATTGGCGCGCCTCACTGGCCTCGAGGTCACCGCGCTCAAGAACGAAGCGCGCGAACTCAAGGCGCGAATCAAGGAGCTCGTCGCCCTGCTCGCATCGCAGCCCATGCGCATGGCGGCGCTCGCCGAAGAAGTCACGCAGATCGTCGATCGGTTCGGCGATGCGCGTCGGACGGAAATCGTGACCGCGGAAGCCGCGGCCGAAGTCGCGGAAACCGTCGCCGACGCCGAAGTCGTGGGTGTCGTCACGTACGGTGCACGGGTGCTGCAGGCGCCGTTGCCTTCAGGCCGTGCGCGCCGCGCCGAAGCCGCCGAGCGCGCCGTGCCGCTCGACGAGTTGCCGATGGTGAAGGGGCGACTGCGTCAGACGGAATCGATGTTCGTGTTGTCGCAGGACGGGCAGGCGTACACGATCTTCGGCAGCGAACTCCCGCCGGCGGCACGCAGCGGCCGCGGTACGCTGCTCAAGGAGCTGGTGGAATGGCCACGGCAGGGCACACCCGTGCTCGGTTCCATCGTGCGCGATTTTGCGCATCCGCTGTTCGTCACCATGGTCACCGCGACTGGCCAGGTGAAGCGCACCGCCATCAAGGAATTCAAGAACGCGCGCCTGGCGGGCATCAAAGCCATCCGGCTCGACAAGGGCGACCGCCTCATCGGCGCCGCACTCACGACCGGGCAGGACGAGCTGTGTCTGGCGACCGCGTTGGGACAGATCATCCGCTTCCACGAGTCGGAGGTCCGCGACATGGGGCGCGATGCGGGCGGCGTGCGTGGCATGACGCTCAAGGACAACGATCGCGTCGTGGCGCTGGCAGTGGTGGGGCCGCAAGACGAAATCTGCGTCGGCACCAGCGGCGGCTATCTCAAGCGGGTTGCCGTTGAATCGATGCCGCTGCAAGGGCGCGGGGGGCAGGGCGTGCAGCTGGTGGCGCCCGCCGAGCGGACTGGCGCCGTCGTGGGTTTGGTGGCGGTCGCGGCGGAGCAGTCGGCGTCGTTCATCACCGGAGCCGGTACGACGGTGGCCGTCGACCTCGACGAGCTGCCAGTGGTGGGGCGAAACATCAAAGCCACGCGCCCAGCAGATTGGCCGGGAAGCCTGACCTCGGTCGCGTTCGTCGCCAACCCCGAGGAGTAAGCACGGACGGCAAACACAAACGGTCAGGGCGTATTCATCACGCCCTGACCGTTTGTGCTTTGCAACGCGCGTTACATCGCGCGTTATATGGCGCGTTACGGTGCCTTGGCGCCGAGCGCGCGGACGAGCAACGACTCCCAAATGGCGTCGAGCGCTTCCAGGCCGGCCGTGTCGACGCTGGCGCCGCTGAGACGGTTGGTAAGCCGCCGACGGTTGCGATGGTAGTACTGCTCGTACCTCGCCTTGGCTTGCGCTTCGGGAAGGTTCCGCGCGTACCACTGCGTCACCACGGTCAGGGTCGCCTCATGCCAGGCGGAGGCCGGCAGTGAGCCGTCTTCGTACTGCAGGACCAACTCCCACTGCCACGAGCGATGCTCGGCAGTCGCGGTTTGCATGTCGGACATCGGAATGCTGCCTCAATGGAAAGAACGGGTGCGCCGGAGATTGGGTAAGGTACGTCAGGGACCACCTCGCCGCCGCGTTCACGGGATCGCCACCCCGAACCAACACGTCCCTCCACGACTCAAGTACGGCCAAGATCCCATACGCCCCCCTCTTCAACGGCGGACACAAAAATCCGAGACTTGTTACCATGCTCGGTCCAATGCCCGTCGCCGTATTCCGCGTTTGGGAGGTCGATCCGCCAGTATCGCTCGTGTCGCCCGTTGTGGCGGCGCTCGTCGCTGGCGCGGTGCTTGGCGCATTCCTCCTGCTTCGCCGGACGCGGACGCGCCCCCTCGGGAGCGCGCCGTCCCCACGCGTCGGGACGATGGTCGACGAGGGCCAGGGCGCTACCGCCGACGCACCGCCTCAGCCACTGGGGACATCCGCGGCGGAGGTCGGTGCCGTCCTGTCCCGCTTGGACGAGTCGCTTTCGCCACTGCTGGGCGAGGCCATTTCGCTCGACGTGCTCAACGCCTCGGCGGGGCGGCCCTTGCTGGCTCCGGATCGATTGGAGCAGGTGCTCGTACAGCTGGCGCTTACCGTTCGAGACGGCATGGACGGTGGGATCGTGACGATGCGGGCGTACGATGGCCTCGGCGATGTGACTCGCAGCGACGGCCGGCGGACGTGGACGATCATCGAGGTGGGGAAAGTGGACGCCCCCTCGTATCTGCCACCGGTGTCTCGTGTCTCCGCGTCCAATGAGCAGGGGTTGCAGCAGATCCGCCAAATGGTGGATGAGGTCGGTGGCCGACTCGCCCTGGAACAGCGCGCGCCTGGGAATCCGTACTTCGTGCTGCAGCTGCCAAGTCTCGCCGCGTAGGCGCTGGGGGCTCGCGCCGCGCAGAGGTGCACGCCGCGAGCACGGGTGACAGATTTGGGCGATGGTGAGCTCCTCGATTCCCCTCTGACACGCTGCAATGCCGCCGTTTGTGCCATTCACCCGACGTGAGTTCCTGACGTTACTCGGAAGCGGGACGGTCGGCGCGCTTACGGCGCCACTCGCGCTGTCCGCGATGCCGGCGCTGTCCAGATACGCGCGCCCACGTCCGACGCGTGCGCAGTTGCGCTGGCAGCGTGACGAACTCGCACTGTTCGTGCACTTCGGCATGAACACCTTCACCGATCGCGAATGGGGTGACGGGACGGAGTCGCCGTCGCTCTTCAATCCGCTGCGGCTCGATGCGCGGCAATGGGCACGTGCGGCGCGCGACGCGGGCGCAAAGGCCATGATCCTCACTGCAAAACACCACGACGGTTTCTGCCTGTGGCCCACCATGACCACGACGCATTCGGTGGCGTCGAGTCCGTGGCGCAACGGCAAGGGTGACGTCGTGCGTGAATTTGCCGATGCCTGTCGGGCCGAGGGACTACGCGTGGGACTCTATTGTTCGCCGTGGGACCGGAATCATCCGGCGTACGGTGACTCTCCGCGCTACAACGACGTGTACATCGCGCAACTCACCGAGCTGTTCACGCAATATGGTGAGCTCAACGAAGTGTGGTTCGACGGCGCCAACGGCGAAGGGCCCAATGGAAAGCGGCAAGTGTACGATTGGCCGCGCACGTGGGCACTTGTGCGCAAGCTGCAGCCGAATGCCGTGATCTTCTCCGACGCGGGGCCGGATGTGCGCTGGATTGGGAACGAGCGCGGAGTGGCCGGTGAACGCTGCTGGAGCACGATTCGCTCGTCGGCGGTGCCGTACATTGGCGCCAGTGGTGATGATGTCATTACGGCGCTGCAGGAAGGTCATGCTGATGGCGACGTGTGGCGTCCCGGGGAAACCGACGTGTCCATTCGTCCTGGCTGGTTCCATCATACCGCGGAAGACGAAAAAGTCCGCTCGGTGGAGAATCTCCTGCAGCTGTACTTCACGAGTGTAGGGCGCAACTCGAAACTGCTGTTGAACGTCCCGCCGACGCGCGACGGACTCTTTCACGAGACCGATGTGGAACGGTTGCGCGGGCTGCGCGCTGCGCTCACCGGCATGCGTGCGCAGCGGCTCGCGGACGCTACGGCAGTTGGCAAGGCGGTCGATGCGCGTCGCTCGGTTCATCGCATACCGGTGCGTCCGGGGAGCGCCGTCACCGTGCTAGAGCTCGCTGAGCGTATTGAGACTGGCCAACAGGTGACTTCGTGGGAGGTGCGCGCCGAGCGCAGCGATGGTCCCGTGCTGGCGTCGGGGTCGACGATCGGCTATATGCAGCTGCGGCGGATTCCTCCCACGACCGTATCGCAGCTGTACGTCGAAACGGTCGGGCTCGATGGTCCCCCCGTGGTGACCGTACGCGCCTACGCCGGGTAGCGCAGCTGCCTCACTGGCTGAGCACTCTGAAGTTTGTTTCACTCGACAGGCGCATTGAATCCGGGAGATTCCTGTTGTCGTATCGCGGCTCTGTTCGACTCACCACCCTGGAGGAAGTCATGACTCTTTCTGTACGTCGTATCGCGCCGTCCCGCGCTTTGATGCTTCGCGCGATGGTAGCCGGCAGTCTTGTACTTGGAGCGAGCAGTGCCGACGCCCAGGCGGCGGCGAAGCCCTCGCCGCGTGTCGTGGCCCCATCGCGCGCGATCGTCGCCGCCGCGAACGTCGTGAACATCGTCACGACCGATTACGCGTTCGATATGCCGACGAGCATTCCCGCCGGCCTCACGACCATGCGCCTGTCCAACAAGGGCAAGGAGCTTCACCATGTCTATCTGGTGAAGGTGGAGGCCGGGCGCAGCTCCAAGGACGTGATTGCGTGGTTGAAGGCTGGCGGTCCGCCGCCGAAGTGGATGCGCCCGGTGGGCGGCCCCAACGCGTCGGCTGGCGTCACCGAGTTCACGAGCACCCTGGCGGCTGGCAGCTACGTGGCGTTCTGTGTCATCCCTTCCCCGGACGGCGTGCCACACGTCATGAAGGGGATGCTCAAGGACGTGCAGGTGACGCCGTCGACCACGGCGCCGGCCGCGCCGCCCAAGGCCGACGTGACGCTCACGCTCAAGGACTACGACTTTGTCTTCTCGAAGCCGCTGTCACCGGGCAAGCATGTCATTGCCGTGACGAACGCCGGACCGCAGCCGCACGAGTTTTTCTTCGCCAAGCTGGCGCCGGGCAAGACGCCGGCAGACATGGCGGCGTTCGCAGAGAAGCCGGCTGGTGCGCCGCCGGGCATGCCGATGGGTGGCATTACCGACATTCTCCCGGGCGACACCGTTTACCTTACCGTCACGGTACCCGCCGGCGAATACGCGTTCATCTGTTTCGACCCCGATGCCAAGGACGGCAAGCCACACTTGGCGCATGGCATGATCAAACAGATCTCCGTCAAGTAGCTCCGGGTTACCGCGACAGGAAGAGCCAAACGGCGCTGCCGATTCCGATAAGGGAGACAGCGCCGCGAACCCACGCCTGTGGCACCTTCTGCGCCAACCCGGACATCGCGTAACCGCCAGCACTCGAGCCGATTGCCATGACGAGCGCAATGGGCCAGTTGACGAGCCCCTTGAGCGCAAAGGTGATGGCGGCGATACCGTTGAAGCAGATGCCGTTGAAATTCTTGAGGCCGTTCATGCGGTGAATGTTCGTCATCCCCATGAGGCCGAACGTCGCCAGCATGACGATGCCGGCGCCAGCGCCGAAGTAGCCGCCATAGATCGCGACGAAGTACTGGGCGATGATCATGCCGCGCGTGGGTTCAATGGGCGCTGGTCCGTGCGGCACTTCGGTCACGTAGTGCCGGAGCCATTTCATGAACCGCGCCTGAAACGCGAAGAGCAGGGTCGCACCGAAGACGAGCCACGGCACGATGGCGCGGAACTGGTCGTCACTCGTGGCCATGAGCAGGCCGGCGCCGGTGAGGCCGCCGAGGAGACTCGGAATGGCGAGCTTGATGGCCCAGCGCTCCGATCCTTCCAACTCGCGTCGATACCCCAGCATGCTCGCGAGCGAACCGGGCCACAGCGCAACGGTGCTCGTGGCGTTCGCCGACACGGGCGTGACACCGAGGCCAAGCAAAGCCGGGAAGGTGAGCAGCGTGCCTCCGCCGGCGATGGAATTGACGGCGCCGCCGATCGCCGACACGGCGGCGATGGCGGCCAATTGTGAGACGGAGGGCTGCGTGAGGAGCATTGACGAAGGATCGCCCAAATCGCGTTCCAGCGTCACCCCTTTGCGGGGATCAGCCGGTGCGGGCCGCCAGCGCGAGGCAGATCCATCCGGCGATGAAGCACACACCGCCGATTGGCGTGATAGCGCCCAAGGCACGGACGCCGGTCAGTGCCATGGCGTACAGTGACCCGCTGAAGAACAGGGTGCCGGCGAGAAACAGCCATCCACTCGCGGTGCTCCACGTACCGGGCCAGCGGCCGGCAATCCACGCCGCGGCGATGAGCGCCAGCGCATGGTACATCTGGTAGCGCGCGCCCGTTTCGAACACCTCGAGCATGCGCGGTTCGAGCCGCGCCCGCAACGCGTGCGCCCCGAACGCGCCGGCACCGACACCAATGGCCCCTGACAGGGCGCCCAGCGTGAGAAAGAGTCGTTCCATGACCGCAATCTATACCAGCGATCTATGCCGGCGGAGCCGACCGGACGATGTCGCTCCTACCCTTGCCGACCGTCAGGCGGCCGGCAGAATGATGCGCACATTCAGGCCGTGCGGTACGACGTTCTGGAGCCGGATGGTGCCACCCATGATGGCGACGATGCCGTAGGCCGTGGAGAGTCCCAATCCGTTGCCCGCCCCGACCGACCCCAGTGGTTTGGTGGTAAAGAATGGGTCGAACGCCCGATCGCGCACGTCGTCGGTCATTCCCGGGCCGTCGTCCGTAATGTCGATGGCCACGTACCGACCAGGCGGCAATGCGGCGGCATACCCCTCCTGCCGAGAGCTCTCCACGTAGTCGCGAATGGCCACGACGCGGATCTCGCCGCGTTCGGGGTGCATCATGCTGCGAAGCGCGTCCCGTGCGTTCAGGATGAGACTCACGAGGACCTGCTCCAGCAGCGCCGGGTCGCCCAGCACGATGGGGACCGGCGCTTCCACCGCGGTTGCGATGACGATGGGAGCCCCGAGCGTGCGTTCGAGAAGCGCCGCCGCCGATGCAATGACGCCGTCCACGGGAAACGGTTGCGCCGACGGGACCCGTTGACGTCCAAAGTCGAGCAGCCGCTGCACCAGCGCGCTCGCGCGCGTGGTGGCACGGGTGATGTCGGTACACACGTTCGAAACTTCATCGACCGCGGGAACGATGCTTTGCAGATACTCGACGTTCCCCACCACAATGGTGAGGAGATTGTTGAAGTCGTGCGCGATGCCACCGGCCAGGCGGCCGATCGCTTCGAGCTTTTCCGACTGATGCAACGCCGCGATGAGCCGCTGCTGCTGCAGCAGCGCATACAGTTTCTCGGTGGCCGGTGCTGCACGTCGGGCGACCGCTTCGGCCAGTGCCTGCTGCGCCTCACTGAACGGCCGTGATTCGTGCCACAGCAGGAGTTCCACTTCGAGATCGCCGGACGTTTGCAGCGGCACGAGCACGCAGTGCTCTCCAGGCATCATGAGCTGCGCGTCGAACGGTAGCGTTTCCCCCGCCTGCAAGACATGCCAATGGCGCTGTCCATGGGGGCGCATACGCCAGACCACGGTGGTGGCTGCCACATATTCGCGCAGTTCGAAACAGATGCCGGAACCGAGCTCGTCGAGCGTCGAGGCCGTGCGGATGACCTCGGCGGCCAATGTGCTCTTGGTCACGTCCCGTTGCACCGACACCCAATGCGTGTACCATCCCTGCTCGTTGGCGATGGGCACGACCTCGAACTCTACGTCGAACGGCGTCCCGTCCTTGCGATAGTTCGTGAGCATCACACGCTCCGACTTCCACGCGCATAGCGAGTCGCGTAACCGCGCGAGCACTTCCTGGTCGGTGCGTGCTCCCTGCAATATGCGGGGCGTCTTGCCGATGACCTCCTCGGCGGTAAAGCCAGTCGTGCGCTCGAACACCTCATTCACGTACTGGATGCGCGGACCTGGGAACGAGGTGGGCTCGGCTTCGGTGATGAGCACGACATCGTTCAGGCGGGAGAGCGCCTGCTGGAGCAGCGGCAGGACAAACGTTGTGGGCACACGATGGGGCTAAGGGCGGGCTGTAGCGAACACATAACTTGTCATCTGGTCACGTATTCCGGTACTGGAATACGGGAGACTTCATGCGGGTGTCTCGCCAAAGTGAAAGGCCCCGGCGCGAGCCGAGGCCTTTCTGAATCGGCGCTTACGGTTACTTGGGGCCGATCTGGTATTCCTTCGGAGGTGTCGCACCGAGCAGGTGCTGCACGAAATAGTCCCAGCGACGCCGCATCATGTAGTTCGACGCCCCACCGTAACCGTGCGCGGCGTTCGGAATCATGAGGAGATCGAAATCTTTGCCCGCTTTGATGAGCGCATCGACCACGAGATACGTGTTGTCGGGCGGTACGTTGTCGTCGAGCGTGCCATGCGCCAACAGCAGCTTGCCCTTGAGGTTCTTGGCAAAGTTCTGATTGGCCTCGGCATCGTAGTTGTCACCGCTGCCGCTCTTCACGAGGAGGCCGTGATAGCGCTCACCCCAATCGTCTTCGTAGTTGCGGTTCTCGTGGTTGCCCGATTCCGAGATGCCCACCTTGAAGAAATCGGGATACCGGAACATCGCGCCGGCCGTCGCAAACCCACCGCCCGAGTGCCCCCAGATGCCAGCGCGATCGATGTCGATGAACGCGTAGCGCGCCGCGAGCTGCTTCATGCCGGTGATCTGGTCGGGGAGCGTGTTGTCGCCCATGCGCGCGTAGTACGCGTCATGGAAGGACTTGGAGCGCGTCGGGTTGCCCGTGCCATCAATGGCCACCACAATGAACCCCAGCTCGGCCAGCGCCTGGTTGTCGCGCGTGGATGGCGTGAACTGCCGACTGCCCACGGAGCCACCCTGCGGCCCCGGGTAGATGTAGTTGATGATGGGATACTTCTTCGTGGAGTCGAGCTGCGTCGGCGTCCACATGAGGCCGTACAGGTCCCACTTGCCATCGCGATCCTTGACCGTGATGCGCGTGGGGGGCTTCCAGCCGGTGGCGACGAGCTTGGAGATGTCTCCCTTTTCGAGCGTGGCGATGAGTGCGCCCGACTTTGCGTCGCGCAGCACTGCTGTCTGCGGCAAGTCAGGCCGTGACCAGCTGTCTACAAATCGCGCACCATCGGGGGAGAGGGACACGTTGTGGTCACCGTCTTCCGGCGTGAGCAGCGTGAGCCCTTTGCCGTTGAATCCGATGCGGTAGAGGTGACGGAAGTACGGGTCGCGCCCCTTTTCCTTGCCGGCGGCAGTGAACCACACCATGCGGTTCTTCTCGTCGAGGCGCTCGATGGAGAGCACGGTGCCTTCGCCGGTCGTGATCTGATTCTTGAGCGCGCCGGTGCTAAGATCGTAGAGGTACAGCTGTCCCCAGTCGTCGCGCTCCGAAAACCAGAGCACTTCGTTCGAGGCGGGGAGCAGGCGCCAGTTCTGATCGCCGTCGCCGCTTTCGAACTGCGTCTTCACTTCTTCGCGGAGCACATCGCGCACGTCGCCAGTGGTAGCATCAGCCACCCGCAGCGTTGCCACCTTGTGGTCGCGCGAGTTGGAGAGAAACGCCACCTTGCTGCCGTCGGGGAACCACTCGACATCGGCCAGCTTGCCGCCGAAGGCGATGTGGTCGCACACCGAGCTGCGATGCTGGTCGGCCGGCATCTTGAAGCGCACTACGCGCGGCGCGGTGCTCGACAGATCCACCACCACGCGCTCGATCATGGAGACGACGCTGTCGCCAGGGAGCGGGTACTTCCACGCGAGGAGCTCAGGATGGCCAACCTTGGTGCGCACCAGATACATGTCGCCGACCTTTCGCTGGTCTTGCTGGAAGGTCGCAATCTTCTTGGAGTCGGGCGACCAGAGCAGAATGGCGCGGTCGCTGTGCACCCAGCCGGCGTTGTCGGTGGCATAGCCGTAGTCCTTCACGCCGTCGGTGGTGAGCTTGGTCTCCTGATTGCTCGCGACATCGCGCACCCAGAGGTTCCAGTCGCGAATGAACGCGGCCTTCGTGCCGTCGGGCGACATCGACTCCGGCGACCGCGTGCGGTTTCGCGCCGCCGGGCGCGCGGCTTCGGCGGCGGGGCACGACGCACCGGTGGCGGCGCAGTTGGTTTTGACGCCCTTGGCGTTCACGACGAACGTGGGCTGCGACCCGTCAGGCTGGCGCACGCGGTAGGTGAAGCGGCCGTCAGGCAACCAGTTGGGTTGCACGCCGGTGTTTGAGACCAGCGGCTGCGTGTTGAAGCCGAGGAACTTCTCGGCGCGCGCGTAGTCGGCGGCGGTGAGGGCGCGTGGCTGAGCGGAAAGCGTCGCGAAGGGGGAGACCGCGGAGATGGCGATCAGGAATGCGGAACGTCGCATCGGCAGGGAAGGGTAGAGGAAGACCACCCCTCAACTTGCGTTGAGGAGGCTGGGAGGCACCAGTGGCGTGGGGGCTTGGTCGGGGTTGGCGGTGGTAGTCGGGGCACAGCCACCACAGTCGGGGTACAGCCACCACGGTCGGGGCACTGCCACGACAGTCGGGGTCTACCAGCAGTCGGGGTCCTGGTCGGGTCTTGCGCTTCGCTGCGCTGGCGCGTCTTGGTCGGGGCCCAAATGTCGCGGTCGGGGTCGGGGCAGCCCCGACAGTTTATCCCCGACCCCGACGCGCCAGCGCAGCGCCGCGCGAGACCCGACCGGGACCCCGACTGTTCGTAGACCCCGACCGTCGTGGCAGTGCCCCGACTGTGGTAGCTGTGCCCCGACTGTAGTGGCTGTACCCCGACCACCACCCACAACCCCGACCAAGACCCGCTAGGCCTTCACAATGGCAGCCGCCGTCTTGAGGCCGACCGCGACAAAGGTGAGCGTCCCGTTGCAGCAACTCGCCGTCGGCTGCGTCGGCGCCCCCGCCACCCACAGGTTCTCGTGATCGTGCGCCCGCCCGTCGCCATCGACAACGCTGTCCGTCGGGTCCGTGCCCATGCGGCAACCGCCAGTCGGGTGCTCCTGCCCGAGATCGTTCGCGCTGTTCTCCATGCGGAGAATTTCGCCGCCGCCGGCCTTGGCCATCCGGCGGAACAAGTCGCGCAACGACTCCTCCTGATACTCGCGCAGCGCCGCACTCTCTGGCGCGTCCTTGAAGGCCATGCGCGGCATGGGATCGCCAAAGCGATTCGTGCGCGTGTCGTCGAGCCACAGCTTGCTCTCCTTGTCGGGGAGCACGTCGTAATAGCCACGCACGCGCGCCGTCGCGCCCTTGGCACGCTGCTGCCAATCCTTCAGCATCGCGTCACCAAAGAGCAATGTATCCGTGTCGTCGCGCAGACGTGGTTCGCGCCCCACGCTCGACTCCCAGATGCGCAGATCGTGACGCAGATAGCGCGATTGCCGGCCTACACGCATGAACTGCTTGCTCACGAGCGAATGCTGCACGTTGATGCCCGGCACCAGCTCCATGGGGAGCCGCAGATAGGCGTTCACATTGCGATGCCCCGCCAGATACTTCCCCACGAGGCCGCTGCGATTGGCGAGCCCGTTCGGGAACGCCGTGCTACGCGACAGGAGCAACAGGTGCGGCGACCAGGTAAAGCCTGCCGCCAACACGAACGTCTTGGCGCGAATCTCGACCGGCGTGCCACGTGCGTCCGTGCGATTTCCCGTCGCGCGCGTAATGCGTCCGGTCTTGGAGTCGGCCTCGAGACGCCGCACGAGCGTTTCCGTGAGCATCGTGATTTTCTTCGCGGCCATCAATGCGTCCCACGTGAAGTCGGGAGAGTACTTCGCCCCTGACGGGCAGACCGGGTAGCAGCTGTCGCACCGCTGACACTGCGCCCGGCCGTCGTGCTCCACCGAGTTCTTCGCCGACGGTGTGCTCCACGTGGCGATGTCTGCCTTGCCGGCCCATTGCTGGAGCTGCGCCAGATTGTAGTTGATGGGGAGCGGCGGCAACGGATACGGCTTGCCCCGCGGATCGAGTGCCGGTGGCCCCTGTTCACCGGCCACGCCCATTCGCTCCTCAGCTTCCTGATAGAACGGATCGAGGGTGTCGTAGGTGAACGGCCAATCGGTGCCCACACCGTGCAACGATCTGAGTTGAAAGTCTTCGGGAGAATAGCGCGGCGAGACACCACCCCAGTGCATCGCCAACCCGCCGACGTGCATACTGGGCGAGAAGCCCCAGGTGTTGCCATACGCGTTCTGGTCGTCGAGATGATCCGACTTCCACGGGCTCTCGCCGTACGCCAGAAACCGTTCGCGCGCACGTGTGCGATCGCGAAACGCGGTCGTCGGTTTGCCGGCCTCCACCACCAGAATCGACTGCGTGGTGTGCTCCGCGAAATGCGCGGCCATGAGCGCCGCCGTGATGCCACTTCCCACAATGCAGATGTCCGCCTCGTGCACAGCCGTCTCGTCGGACTGAATGATCATGCGGCGCCTCCAGCGAGCGGCAGCGGGCGCTTCACGGCGTCGCCGAGTGTGCGGCACGTCATCGGATTGACTTGAGCGCCTAACGCGAGGTTCCACGCATCAGGCCCGCTGCTCCAATGCGACAGCAGGGCCAGTGCCACATGTTTGGCGCCAAGCGGTGCGGGTAATCGCTCACTGCGTTCACTGCGCAGCACCGCGCGCAACAACTCGCGACGACGCTCCAGCGGCAATTGGGCGAACGTGGTACGTGCGGTCTTCTGCGCCAGCAAATCGAGAGCCTGCAACTGCGCTCGCCATGCTGGTGCCGGATCGGCGGGCAGATAACGCACGTCCGAGTAGCCGTACCCGTGCATCTCCTCCGCTACGGGATCATAGCCATCGGCCCACGCGATGAAGCGATCGGTTGCGCCACGAATGCCCGCGGCGCCGAGTGACTCCGGAAGCACGGCGGTGGCGACCGCGTCGAGCGTGGTGCGATCGAAACCGCGCACGCGCTCGAGCCCCGGATCGTCGGCCGTGTTGACGGATGGTTCTTTTACATCGCAGCCCGTCGTCGTGCCTGCGGTCGCGGCGCCTACCGCCAACACGCCAGCCGTCTTGAGAAACGTGCGACGCGCGGTGGGCGAAAACTCTCCGGTACTCATTGGCGGGACGCTCCTGCGGCACGTCGCGCGGCAGTCGCGTTCGCACCATCGTTTCGGTACACCGTACCCAGGCGCATCACGAACGACACGCGCTGGGAGGCTTGGATCTCCTGCGAGGGATCGCCGTCGGTGGCGATGAGATCGGCGGCAAACCCTGCGGCCACACGACCAATCTCCTTCTCGAGACGCAGCGACTCGGCGGCGCGGCTGGTGGCACTCACGATTGCATCCATCGGGTCCTGCTTCCCCCGTCGCACGCGACAGACGAGTTCTTCGGCGTTGCGCCCATGCGCGCCGGCGACGGCGTCGGTGCCGAAGACGAGCTTGAGCCCCGGCGTGCGCGCCGCCAATCCAATCCCCGCTTCCGCGAGCGGCAGCGCCTGCTCCATGGACGCGAAGCCCACCGCGTTGTAGTTGCCGATCCCCTCGAACCACCGCTTGTTGTCGAGGTAGTTGCGGAACACCAGTCCGCACTGCGGATCGAAGAACGTTCGGTGCTGCACCAAGGCCGTGCGCGTGGCGTTGTCGGCAAACACGCCGTGTTCGACCTGCGTGCAGCCGGCGTTGGCCGCCCGCTGCGCCGCGTCGGCGGAGTGCGCGTGCACCACCGAGCGCAGCCCCTGCGCCGTAGCTTCACCGCATGCCGCCTGCAATTGTTCTGGCGACATGGTCGCTTCACCGCCGTCGCGAATGCTCTTCGACGCAAAGATCTTGATGACATCGGCGCCCTGTTGCTTGAACCGTCGTACGACGGCTCGCAGCGAATCGGGCGACCCACCGCGTGTCCGTTCATTCAGCGATCCGAGCGAGGTGAGGACGCGCGGGCCGGGAATCCAGCCCCGGGCAATGGCATCTCGCAACGCGGCGTTATCGGCTTCACCAATGCTTTGCACGGTCGTGAACCCGGCGCGCAGTGTCGCCCACGCGTTCCCCGCGTGCGCGAGCGCGCTCACCGCCGGCGTGTCCCCATCATCGTCGGTGTGCATGCGATCATGGCCGTTGATATACCAGCCAAGGTGCACATGCGTGTCGATGAAGCCTGGCAACAGCGTGCGCGCGCCGAGATCGATGCCGCCGGCTGGGAGCGGACCGCGAGCGGGGCGCACGACGACGATACGCCCACGTTCGACGACGACGTCCTGGTTGGTGAGCACCTTGCCGGTGCCGTCGAGTACGCGGGCGGCACGCAAGACCAGTGGGCGCACGGCCGATTGGGCGGCCGCCGGTGACGGGACCACGGAACCCAGCAGCGCGACAACCGCGAGCGCATGGCGGTGCAGCCCGCGTCGCACGCTGGCGGACCGGGGCAGTTTCGGGAGAGAAGACATGCCGCAGAAGTGACTTCGCGGGAGCCGCGACGGCAAGGCAGGGACCGGTGCGTGCGCTTGCAAATCGGTGACCGCCCTGACAGTCTGCAGAATGGTCGGTTGCGCGCCGGGACCGTCCTCACGACTTGTCACCTCATCGAGGATCTCATGATTCGCCACGGTTCAGCCGTCTGGAACGGCACGATCAAAGACGGCAGCGGCACGGTCACGACGCCGAGCGGCGTGCTCAACAACACGCCCTACTCGTTCAAGCTGCGTTTCGAGGATGAATCCGGCACCAACGGAACCAATCCGGAAGAGCTCATCGCCGCGGCGCACGCCGGCTGCTTCTCGATGGCGCTGTCGGGCCAGCTCACGCGCGCCGGCTTCACGGCCGAATCGCTGGCCACGTCGGCAGCGTTGACGCTGGAGCAGAAGGACGGCGGGTTCGCCATCACGAAAGTGCATCTCACGCTCGATGCGAAGGTGCCGGGGATTTCGCCGGAGCAGTTCCAGGAGCTGGCGGCGGCGGCGAAGGCCGGATGTCCGGTGTCGAAGGTGCTGAACGCGGAGATCACCCTCACGGCGTCGCTCGGCTGACGCGGAAGAGGCAATCAAGCGGGCGCGTAACCGGTCACGGTGGCGCGCCCGTTCGTGTGTCGTATATATTCATTGTTGTGTATGTCTGCATGTCCAACCGAGGCTGAGGCGATCGATGGCAACGAAGCGTATGAGTCCGGAACTGCTGGAAATGGTGGCGGAACGCTTCAAGGCGCTCAGCGACCGGGCGCGACTGAGCCTGTTGCAAGAGCTGCGCGGTGGATCGCGCACGGTGAACGAATTGGTCGACGCCACCGGGATGGGTCAGGCCAACGTCTCCCGCCATTTGTCGCAGCTGTTTGCCAACGGGCTCGTAGCGCGTGAGCGTGATGGGGTCTTCGTGCGCTACGAGCTGGCCGATCAGGATGTCCTGAAGCTCTGCGAGCTGGTCTGCGGTCGCCTCGAATCGGAACTCACCGAACGCCGCAAGGTGCTCGGGCGGCGCTAGCGGCGTTAGAGGCCGGCCACCATGCTTTCCAACGCAGCCATGGGGACGGCGCCAACCTGACGCGCGACTTCGCGGCCTCCGGCCATCACGGTGAGCGTAGGGATGCTGCGAATGCCGAAGCGCAACGACACCTGTGGGTTCTCATCGGTGTTGACCTTGGCCACCAATACGCGCCCCTTCTGCCGGCGCGCGAAGTCGGCGAAGACCGGGGCCATCATTTTGCAGGGCCCGCACCAGTCGGCGTAGAAATCGATCATCACCGGCACGGTGGACTTGCCCACCACGACATCGAAGTTGGCATCCGTGAGTGTTACCGGAGAATCCACTGCGATGACCGCCTTGCATGTCCCACAGCGGGCCGGCGCATCGGCGCGGTCCATGTTGATGCGGTTCAGCTTTCCGCAGGCCCCGCACGGCATGATTGCGTGCCGTACGGGGCTGTTCGTTGTGTCCATACTCGACTCCACAAGGGTATGCTGAAGCTTATCGCGTTGGCGATCCCGATGCACGACAGCCGAAGAGTCCAAACCGCCCCAGAACTTTCTCCAGCGGGCAGAAGTTGGTGACGCTCGACTGCAGCAGGTTGAAGCCCACGAACGCCGTGAAGTAGAAGAAGTTGTGCGATACTAGGAAGCCGAGCGCGACTGACAGCAGGATGAAGACGCCGGCAAAGCGACGAATGACGTTGTCGTTGCACATCAGTTGAGAGTCTCCGTATGGAGGGGGGAGTCAACGAGGGGCGGCGCGTTCTTGCGCAGCTCCCAGTAGAGCAGGGGCACCACCACCATGGTGAGCAGCGTAGCCACGACGGCGCCGCTCATGAGCGCGACCGCGAGCCCCTGGAAGATGGGATCGAGCACCATCACCAGCCCCCCGACGACGACGGCCGCGGCCGTGAGTGCGATGGGGCGGAAGCGCACGGCACCCGCTTCGAGCACCGCGTCCACCAGATTGCGACCGCGCGCTTCTTCCAGCTGAATGAAGTCCACTAGCAGAATGGAATTGCGCACGATGATGCCGGCCAGCGCGATCATGCCGATCATGCTGGTGGCGGTAAAGAACGCGCCACCCATGGCGTGCCCCGGCAGAATGCCAATGAGCGTGAGCGGAATGGGCGCCATGATGACCAGCGGAATGGTGAAGCTCTGGAACCACCCCACGACCAGCACGTAGATGAGCAGCAGCACGATGGCAAAGGCCAACCCGAGGTCGCGGAACACCTCGATCGTGACTTGCCACTCGCCATCCCACTTGATGGCCGTTTCGCTCAGTGACGTGGGCTGCACCGCGTTGTAGATGCCTACACTGGCGCCGTTCACGCGAATGGCTTCGATCTGGCGGTTCATGTCGAGAATGGCGTATACCGGGCTTTCGATCTCACGCGCGACGTCGCCAGTCACGTAAATGGCCGGTCGCAGATCCTTGCGTACCCGCACCCCTTCACGCGTGCCCTCGACGACCGTGACGAAGCGGCCGAGCGGCTGCGGTCCCTGCATGGTGGCCATGGGGAGCGCCAACAGTGCGTCCACCGACGACCGCTGCGACAGCGGCAGCCGCGGCACAATCGCCACCGCTTCCTTCGCCGTTGGTGAGCTGGCTATTCCGGCCGGCGCCCCTGACAACGCGAGGTACAGCGTCTGCGTGATCTGTTCCACGCTGGCTCCCACTTCGGCGGCCCGCACACGGTCCACACGGAACGAGCGCTTCTGCTGCGGGGCTTCCACCGTCCAGTCCACGTCGACGACGCCAGGCGTCTGTTCGAATACCGTCTTGACGGCCTTGGCCGCCTCGAGACGGGACGCATCATCGGCCGCATACACTTCGGCCACGAGCGTGGAGAGCACCGGCGGGCCTGGCGGAATCTCCGCCACCTTGGCCGACGCGCCGTAGCGTCGGGCAATGGAGTCCACCGCGGGGCGCACCGCCACCGCAATGGCGTGACTCTGCCGTTCGCGTTCGCCTTTCGCTTTGAGGTTCACCTGCACATCGGCCACGTTGGCGCCGCTGCGCAGGAAGTAGTGCCGCACGAGTCCGTTGAAGTTGAACGGCGCGGCCGTGCCGGCATACACCTGCGTACTCACCACTTCGGGGACGGTGCCCAGATACGCCGCAATCTCCGACGCCGCGCGGTTGGACGTTTCCAACGACGTGCCTTCGGGCAAGTCGAGCACCACCTGGAACTCACTCTTGTTGTCGAACGGGAGCATCTTGACCTGCACCGCCTTGAGCCCCACCAGCCCCACGCTGCCCAACAGCAGCGCCACCACCACGCCGTAGAACGTGTAGCGCGTGTTCTTGCGCTCGATGAGCGGCGACATGATGCGGTGGTACAGCTTGTCCGTTCGGGACCCTGCTTCGGGCGGATGCTGAATGGAGCCCTGGTGCGCCACCACATGCCCCTTGAGCAGACGATACGCCAGATACGGCGTGACGATGAACGCCACCGCCAGCGACGCCAGCATGGCGACCGAGGCGCCCACCGGAATGGGACGCATGTACGGCCCCATCATGCCGCTCACGAACGCCATGGGCACAATGGCCGCAATGACGGTGAACGTGGCCAGAATGGTGGGGTTGCCCACTTCATCGACCGCGTCAATGGCCGCGATGTGCGCCGGCCGATTGCCCATGGCCAAGTGACGGTAGATGTTCTCCACCACCACGATGGCATCGTCCACCAGAATGCCAATCGAGAAGATGAGCGCGAAGAGCGTGATACGGTTGAGTGTGTAGCCCAGCGCGTAGTACACGAACAGCGTGAGGGCGAGCGTGACGGGCACGGCCACCAGCACCACCAGCGCTTCGCGCCAGCCCAGAAACAGCCAGATGAGTGCGGTTACGCTGAGCGTGGCGATGATGAGGTGCAAAATGAGCTCCTGCGCCTTCTCGCCCGCCGTTTCGCCGTAGTCGCGCGTGACATCGAGGTGGACACTCGCCGGCAGCAACCGTCCCTTGGCCTGATTCACGCGCTCAAGCACGGCGTGCGTCACCCTGGTGGCGTTGGCGCCTTTGCGCTTGGCCACGGCAATGGTCACCGCCGCTTCGGCGGCGCCCGTGCCGCTGCGATGCGACACGTAACTGTTCACGTCACCAAAGTCGTCGCGCACATTGGCCACCGCTCGCAGATATACGGGCGTGCCGCCGCGGTTGGACACCACCACACTTCCCACCTCGCGGGCGTTGAGCAACGGGGCGCCTACGGCGATCTGCACCACACTGTCGCGCATGGTGAGCTCACCGGCGTCGAGACGCGCGTTGGCCTGCCGCAACGCCATCGCCACTTCACCCGGCGTGACGCCGCTGGCGGCGAGCCGGGCGGCGTCGAGTTCCACCTTGATCTGCCGCGGCGATCCACCGGTCACGAACGTTTCCCCGACCTCCGGGACGGTGCGAATTTCGTCTTCGAGATGCACCGCGAGCTGACGCAGCGCGTTGGCATCGCTGCCAGCGCCGTGCAGCGTAAGCGCCAACACCGGCACATCATCGATGCTGTGCGACTTCACAATGGGCGGCAGCGCGCCGCTGGGCGCCTGGTCCATGGCGCCAGCCAGTTTGGCCTGCACCCTCGTCACGCTGCGCTCCTGATCTTCGCCCACCTTGAAGCGCACGGTGACCATGGCATAGCCGTCACCGGACATGGTGTACACATGGTCCACGCCGGGAATCTCGAGCATGCGCTGCTCCACCGGGCGCCCCAGCAAATTCTCCGCCTCTGCCGGTGATGCGCCGGGCATGGCCATGATCACATCGATCATGGGGACCGAGATCTGCGGTTCCTCTTCACGTGGTGTGGCCATGATGCCCAGTACGCCCAGCGCCAGCGACGCCACCGTAATGAGCGGCGTGAGCTTGCTGTTGAGAAAGGCTTGGGCGACGCGTCCCGAGATCCCCCAGGACTTGATGCTGGTCATGCGCCCGCCTTCGGCGACGGAGTCGTCGCCGTGTTGGGAATCACGATCGTTTCACCCGCCTTGAGACCCGCGGTGACTTCGGCGTGCGTGGCGGTCACGGTGCCCAGCCGGATCCAGCGCCGGTCGTCTACGCCGTTGGCGCGCACGATCACGCCCACCAGATCGCCATCGCGCACGAGCGCCGCGAGCGGCACCACAAGGCCGGTGGTCGTGCCCTGCGGCAGCGAGAGCGTGACCGTGCTACCGGCGCGTAGCGCGCCATCGCGATTGCCGAGAATGGCGTTGACCGTGTACAGGTTGCCCGCCCCTGCTGGCACGATGCCCTCCACCCGCGCCTGCACCACTCGGCCGTCCACCGTGGCGGTAATCGACTGGCCACGGGTGAGGGTGCCAATGGCATTCGCTGGCGCCGTCACGGTGAGTCGAAGGCTGGAGACATCCTGCACCGTGATCAGCGGTGCACCGGGCGCCGCAAAGGTGCCGGGGTCGGCGTGGCGCATGGTCACGATGCCGGCGAACGGCGCCCGCACCGAGGCGTAGCTGCGCACCGCGTCCAACTCCGAGGCGCCGGCGCGGGCCGCCTGCAAACCGGCGTTCGCGCGAGCGAGGCCGGTCTGCGCGGCGTCATACTGCGCCTTGGTGGCGGCACTGTCGTTGTAGAGCGCCGTAAATCTCGCGGCGTGCGTCGCGGCCTCCCGCTGCATGGCGTCGGCGTCGGCAATGGCGGCCGCCACCTGAGTGGCCTTGGCCGTCAAGTCGCGTGCGTCGATCTGCACGAGCAGCTGCCCGCTGCGGACGGCATCGCCCTCATGTACCAAGACCGCGGTCACGGTGCCCATGAGCTTCGTGCTCACCATCGCCTGCTGCATGGGCTCTGCCACGCCGTTGGCGTCATACGTGGTGGTCAGCGTCGTGTCGGCCAGTGAAAGAGGGGTGCCGCTCACGGGCGCCGGCGTAGCGGTTGCTGCGGTGTGTTCAGCGGTCTTGTCGCCGCAGGCGCCCAGGACCAGCGTGGACGCCGCCAGGCCGGTCAGCAGCAGCGCCGACGCGCGGCGCGAAATGATCGTCGTCATCGAGTCGGTTCCTCATGGGTGGCGCCTGCCGGAGCGGCGCCGGTGGATGCAGCGGGTGAGAGCGTATCGAAACGGGCCAGGGCGCCGGGATCGGCGCCCACGGCTTTGCGGTATTGCGCGAGGGCATCGATGACCTCGAAGCGGGCGGCCGCATGGGCCAGCGCGGCCCCGGTGGCGGCCGTCTCCGCGCCCAGCAGTTCGGCCACCGTGGCCAGTCCGCCGGCGTAGCGCTTCTCCACCAGCCGATGCGCTTCGGTGCTTTGCGCGGCCGCCTGCGCCGCCAGTGTGAGTCGCTGCAGTGTCAGGGTCACCAGCCGCGTGGCGGCATCGGCTTCCACGCGGGCGTTGGCTCGCGCCGCTTCTTCACCGGCACGGGCTCCGCGAGCGCGGGCATCGGCACCGGCCACATCGGCCAGCTCACTGCCGCCGCCAAAGAGCGACCACGACCCCATCACGCCGACGGTCCAGTTGGGCTTGCCGGCGTACAGTGTCGTGGGCGAGTTGTAGTCGTAGCGGGCAAAGCCGTTCACGCGCGGCAGCATGGTGGCGGCGGCGCGCTGGCGATCGGCCAGCGCGGCGCTCGCTCCCAACTGCGCGGCACGCACGTCGTCCCGCTGCCCGGCGGCTATTGCACTCGCGCCCGCCGTGTCCGGCGCCGCGAACTCGCGCACCGCACTATCGGTGGGGAGCTGCGCGGGGAGGAGCAGGGTGCCTGGCTCGGTGCGCCCGAGCAGCAGTGCCAACTGCGCGCGGGCGGTGACGGCATCGTTGCTGGCCGACAACAGCTGCGCCGACACGTCGCCGGCCCGCACGTTGGCCTGCAGCTGATCGGCCTTGGTGACCAGTCCTTGCCGCACCATGCTCTCCACCTGCTTCACGGCCGCCGTGGCGGCGCGCTGGGCCTGTATGAGCATGGCCACCTTTTCCTGGGCCAGCACGGCGCCGTAGTAGGCCTTCACGACCATGGCGCGCGTGGTCACGGTGGTCCAGTCGGCCATGGCCGCGCTGGCGTTGGCGGCCGATCGCGCGGCGCGCCAGCCGGTGAGGGCATCGGCGTTGAAGACTGGCACTTCCAGCACGAGGCCGCCGGTCATGTTGTTCACCGGCGCCGGATCGTTGAGTCGGGCCGGATCGAAGGCAGCGGGGGTAACAGCCCGTTGGCGCAGCGTGGTACCGAAGGCGCCAATGGGGTCAGTGGTCCGGACAAACCCGCCTTCGACGCGTGCCGAGGGGAGAATGCCCTTGAGGGGGAGCGCCGCGCGGGCGCGGTCACTCGCGACATTGGCCGCAGCCTGGCGATTGCCAAAGGCGCGGCGGTCGGCCTCCGCCAGCGCATCAGCGAGGCGGAGGGGCGACTGCGCCACGGCGATCCCGGGGAGGGCGAGCGCCGCGGCGGCGACCAAAGAATAGTGTGTGGTTCGCATATGCATATATACATAAATACGCATATGCGGGAGCGCAAGCCGGGAGCTCTTGACCCCCAAGCACAAACCCGGAACCCGGAACTGATCAGTTCCGAGTCCCGGGTTCGGGTGGTGGGGTGTGGGTATTGGTGGCGCGGTGGCCGCGCCTCGGCCTACTTCCCCAGCGTCCGCTCGAAGAACGCCCACACGCGGTTCCAGCTGTCGACCTGCTCGGGCGAGTCTTCGCGCTCGAGCGTCTGGCGGTTCACCCGCCGGCTGAAGGTGTGTCCCACACTCGCCGGTCCAGGCGTCGGGTTCACGTACACCTTGGTCTCCGACAGCTTGGGCTGACGGGCCTGCAGCGCATCGATGAGCGGCCGCGCCTCCTCGAAGTTCACATCTTCGTCGTTCGTGGCGACATGCACGAGCAGCGGCGTCTTGAGGCTATCCACCCAGTAGTACGGGGAGCGGCGGATGTACTCCTCGCGCTTCTCGAACGGCAGGCCGCGCACTGTGGCCATCGTGCTGAATGAGCGCTGATACGACGGGCCCTTGAATGACAACCGGAAGAGCAGGTTGGTGACCGGCACGATCGCCGCCCCCGACTTGAACGGCGAGCCCTTGGCTTCCCGCGTGAGCAGCAGCGCGGTGATGTACCCGCCGTGGCTCCAGCCCATTACGCCAAGCCGTTCGGGGTTTACATAGGGGAGCGCCTTGAGCACCTCGGCGGCCGACTCCACGTCGTCGACTTCCATGCCGCCGTAATCGATCGCGTTGTGGTGCGCGGCGCCGTAGCCTGTGCTGCCGCGATAGTCGGGCGTGATGATGGCATAGCCGCGCTGGACGGCTTCACGGATGAACGGCCAGTAGTTCTGGTCCATGTTGCCGTGCACCCCGCCGTGCACCCACACCAGGGCGGCATGCTGCTTCGCCCCTTTGGGCGTGAGCGGCTCGAACAGGTACGCCGGAATGTCCATCCCGCCAGCCTGACTCTTGTACGTCACCTTGGAAAACTTCACCACGCCCTTGGCGCGCGCCGCAAAAATGCTATCGGTCGCCGCCTTGCTCTTCATGGCGCGATCGTAGTCCGCCAGCGGGTGATCCTCCGGGCGGTTGCTCACGTACAGTCGAGCCGCGCGGGCGGAATCCATGGGGACGACTTGCCGACGCCCTGGGGGATCGTCGTCCTGGGCGAGCAGCGGGGTGACCGCACAGAGCAGGAGCAAGGAAGCCGAAGCCAGCGGACGGAGTGTAGGCATGGGATGGCGACACACGGCGAGAGGGTGAACGACGCGGAGACGTCGATGAAGCATGCTTCGTGTACGGGCCAGTGGGCATCAGCGCTGATGTCGCACCAGGAGGTCCGAATGCCCGGGAATATGCGGCCTCGCAAACTTTCTGGGACGAATCCGCTCAAGGAAAGTGCCGGAAACTCCGACAATGACAGCGTGCCGTTCGACGTCGTGCGGCCAGCGTGACCGTGTGGTCACGACACTTTGAGAGCCAGCCCCCTCATTCATGCCGGCGCTCCGCATTGCCCGCCTCGCCTCCGTGGCGACTCTTGTTTCCGTCTGCGCCGCCTCTTTGTCGGCACAGGAAATCGCCGACCGCATCACCTGGCACGCGTCACTCAACGCCGGTTACGGTCGCTCCTCCGATCTGCCAACGCTCGGCGTCCCGGTCAAGGGCACGTCCGACTATCGCATTTTCACGCTCCAGACGCGCTACAAGCTGAACGACAAGGATGAATTCGTCGGCCAGCTGCTCAACCGTCGCTTCGGAGCGAGTCCGCTCGCCGGCGCCATCAACGACGTCACGGCCCAGTGGGCGTATTGGAATCACCGCTTCGACGCCGGTGATGCGACCGGCAACCTGAAAGTTGGCCGCACGCCACTGCCGCGCGGTCTCCTCAACGAAGTGCGCTACATCGGGTCCGTCTTGCCCTTCTTCCGTCCCTCCATGGAAGCGTACAGCGACGCGTTCGATGCCCTCGATGGCGCTACCGTCAGCCTGCGCAAGCCGCTGGGCAAGTTCGCGCTCGAAGGCCATGGATTCTTCGGCGGCAGCGACTGGCGTTCCGTCGTCAGTACGGCCACCGGTCAGGACGTGCGCATTCAGCGGATGGAGAACTACTACGGCTCGCAGCTCTATCTCGACGTCCCGTTCGCGAACATCCGTCTCGGCGCCCATGCCGCGCGTATGGAAGTGCGCACGTCGACGTCGCGCGGCATGATGACCAACACGTTCCTCAGTGCGCAGTCGCAGTTCTCGCGCTTCACGCTGCGGGCGGAACAGTCGAACCTGAACGGATTCTCGCCCGCGCGCGACAATCACCACAAGTACTTCCAGGGGATCGCGCAGGTGACCGATCGCCTGCAGCTCGCCGGTGAACACACCATCTCGCGCAGCCGCTTGTTCGTGACGACGCCTGGCGTGCGGTCCGTGTTGCCCAGCGTGACGAGCACTGGTGGCGCCGCCATCCTGCAGCTCGTCCCGGGGACGCTGCTCAAGTTCGAACACCATTGGCGTGCCGGGTACGTGTTCGACGCCAACGTCCCCACCATTCGCTCGCAGTCGGCGGCCGGTGTCGTCCTCGCGCCGGAGCGCAGCACGCGCTACTGGCTGGTCAGCCTCGCGACCGCCTTCTGAGGAACTCCCATGCACATGCGCATGTCCCGCGTGATTGCCGCCGCGTTCGTGGCCGGCGCGTTCCTCCTGCCAGCGCGCGCGTCGGCTCAGGGGTTCAAGGTCATCGCCAACAACGATGTGGCAACGGCAGAACTGCCGGCCGCTGCCGTGTCGAATCTCTTCCTCAAGAAGGATCGCAAGTATCCGGGCGGCGGTGAGGCCACGCCGCTCGATCTGCCGGCCAGCTCGCCGGTGCGCGAATCCTTCTCCAAGGCCGTTCACGGCCGCTCGACTTCGGCCGTCGTGACGTACTGGCAGCAGCAGGTGTTTTCGGGCAAGGACACGCCGCCGCCGTCGAAGGCCACCGATGACGCCGTCGTCGCGTTCGTGAAGAGCACGCCCGGCGCCATTGGCTACGTGAGCGACGGCGCGTCGGTCGACGGCGTCAAAGTGGTCAAGATCAAGTAAGCCGTCAGGGTCGGGCACTTCCTGCCTGCCCCGACGCGAGCAGGCTGCTACTTTGGGGCTATGACTCGCACACTTCTTTCGATGGTCACACGGGGCAGGCTGGCACTGGCGCTGACGTTGAGCGCGGTGGTCGGCCTGCCTCTTCGTGCACAGGCGCTGGCCCACACGCAGGGTGGAGCGCAGACCACCATGCCCGTCGAGGGCGGCCAGTCGGCGTTCGCGGCGATCGCCGAAATCGTGAAGCTGCTCGAGGCCGACCCCAACACCGATTGGCGCAAGGTCAATCTCGAGCGCCTGCGCCAGCATCTGCGCGACATGGATATGGTCACGTTGCGCAGCGCGGTGACCACCACGCCGTCCGCCGGCGGCGCGACCTTCGAGGTGCGCGGTACGGGTGAGGTGGTCGGGGCGATCAAGCGGCTGACCGGCGCCCACGTGGCGATGGTGGAGATGATGGGTGGCCCCCGCGTGGTACGGACGGTGCTTCCTGACGGGGTACGACTCGTCGTCACCGCCCGTGACGGTGATCCGGCAGCGGGGGCGGCCCGCATTCGCGGGCTGGGGTTCATTGGCCTGATGGCCAGCGGCGATCACCACCAGATGCACCACCTGATGCTCGCCCGCGGCGAGGCGATGCCCGATCACGGCGGGCACTGAGGCCGACGGGGCAACGGCAACCCCGACCGCAGCGTAACTTGCATGGGCTCGGGACCGCGGTGGTCCCGCCCTTTCCTGCTACGCCCTGCCATGTCCCCATCTGTTCTGCGTACCGGCCGTGGCCGGGCGCTCGCCTCCCTCGCCGCCGGACTGCTATTGCCGTCCGTGCTTCCGGCGCAGGGCGCACTCCCCGACTCGCAGCTCGTTCGCTCGCTCTCCTATCGCAACATCGGCCCGGCGTCGATGAGCGGGCGTATTACCGATATCGCCGTCGTCGAGGGGCCGCGCTCCGTGCGCGGCGGCCGCCTTGGCACCACGATGTACGTGGCCGTCGCCACGGGCGGTATCTGGAAGTCGACCAACGCGGGGCTCACATGGGCTCCCGTCTCCGACTCCATCGGCGTCGGCTCCATTGGCGCCGTCGCGGTCGCCCCATCCAACGGCGATGTCGTGTGGGCGGGGAGCGGTGAATCGAACAACATGCGCAGCTCCTCGTGGGGCGTGGGTGCCTTCAAGAGCACCGACGGCGGCAAGACGTGGTCGAAGGCCATGCTCCCCAAGACGCAGCACATCAGCCGCATCGTCATCGATCCGCGCGATCCGGACATCGTGTACGTCGCCGCCATGGGCCCGCTGTGGGCGCCCGGTGGTGATCGCGGCATCTTCAAGACCGTCGACGGCGGCAAGACGTGGACGAACACGAAGAGCCTCTCGCAGCACACGGGCTTCACCGAACTGGTGATGGATCCCAACAACCCCGACGTGCTCTACGCCGCGTCGTATCAGCGCGAGCGTCGCGCGTATGGCTTCCTGCCCAGCGGCCCGGAGAGCGGCATCTGGAAGACGACCGATGCCGGCAAGACGTGGAATCGCCTCACGAGTGGTCTACCCACCGGTGATGCGGGCCGCATCGGGCTTGCGGTGTGCCGCTCTCGCCCCAATACGCTGTACGCCAGCGTACACGCCTCGGGCACGCAGAACGGCTTCTATCGCAGCGACGATGCCGGAGCGACCTGGCGTCAGACCGATCGCAGCAACGGCACCGCGTGGTACTACTCGCAGGTGCGCTGCGATCCGTCGGACGCCGAGCATGTCGTGCGCCTCAATGTGGGCAGCACCGAGTCGTATGACGGCGGCAAGACCTGGCGCGGCTACGCGGGTGGCGGCGGCGTGCACAGCGATCACCACGCGCTGTGGATCAACCCGGAAGATCCCGATCATCATGTGATGGGGAACGACGGCGGGCTCGATATCACGTACGATCGCGGCCGCTCGTGGTACAACAACGAGAACATCGTCGGTGCGCAGTTTTACGCCATTTCCGTCGATGATCAATGGCCGTTCTACCACGTGTACGGCGGCTTGCAGGACAACCAGACGTGGGGCGGCCCCAACCGCACGCGCAACACGTACGGCCCGACCAACGCCGACTGGGTACGCATGGCCGGTGGCGACGGTTTCTTCAACGTGGCCGACAAGTTCGATGCGGACGTGGTGTACGCCGAATCGCAGAACGGTGGCATTCAGCGCTACAACGCGAAGACGGGCCAGACCAAGGGCATCAAACCGTTGGCCAAAGAAGGCGAGAAGCACCGCTACAACTGGAGCGCCCCCATCGTGCCGTCGCGGCACACGGGGGGTACGGTGTACTTCGCGGCCAACTACGTCTTCAAGAGCAACGATCGTGGCGATTCGTGGAAGACGATCAGCCCCGATCTAACGCGCAACCTGAACCGCAACCAGCTGCCCATGCGCGGTAGCGTGCCGCCGCGTGATGCACTCGGGCTGCACGAAGGCACTGCGGCGTTCGGCAACATCAGCGCCGTGAGTGAATCCCCGCGTCGCGCCGGCATTCTGGCGGTGGGCACCGACGACGGTGTCATTGCCGTCACGCGCAACGATGGCCAGTCGTGGAACCGCATCACGAGCTTCGCGGGTGTCCCCGACACCACGTACGTCAGCGGCGTGCAGCTGTCCAAGCATGCCGACGGCACGGTGTACGCCACGTTCGACGGCCACCGCAGCAACGACATGAAGCCCTACGTCTACAAGAGCACCGACTTCGGTGCGACGTGGACGAGCATCACGGGCAACTTGCCGGCGCTCGGCCCGGTGCAGGTCATCCGCGAACATCATCGCGAGCCCAACCTGCTCTTTGTCGGGACCGAGTTCGGTGTGTTCTTCACGATTGACGGCGGCACCACGTGGACCGCGCTCAAGACGGGGATGCCGGGCGTGCCGGTGTGGGATCTGGCCATTCAGGAGCGGTGGAACGATCTCGTGGTGGGTACGCACGGTCGTGGCGTGTTCATCCTCGACGATCTGTCGGCGCTCGAACATCTCGCGGCGGCAAAGCGGGAAAGCGTCGCCTACCTCTTCCCGGCGCGCAACGAAATTGCGTTCCAGCTCGACGGCAGCCGCAACTCGGGCATGGGCTCCACCGGCTTCACCGGGCAGAACCCCGAGCATGGCGTGCGTCTCGCGTATCTGGTGAACAACGCGCCTGCCGACGCGAAGGCAAAGCTCGAGATCATCGATGCTGCCGGACGTGTCGTTCGTGAGCTCCCCGCGAACGCCAAGGCCGGTCTCTATCGCCCGGTGTGGGATATGCGCGTTGGTGCGCCGCTGACAGGCGCCGTGACGGCCGGAGCGCCAGCTGGTGGACGTGGCCAGGGCGGCGGCGGTGGTGGTTTCGGTGGGTTCGGCGGCGGCGGCGGTGCCCGCAGCTATTCGGCGGTGCCGGGCAGCTATACCGCGCGCCTCACCATCACGCCCGCCTCGGGCGCTGCGACAGTGCTGACGCGCAAGTTCACGCTGCTCAAAGACCCCGAGCAGACGATGTCGCAGGGTGAGCTGCAGTCGCTCGACGCCTTCCGTCTCGAGGTCGTGCGCTTCCAGAAGCGTGTGACCGATGCGTAGACGGCGGCCGACAGCACGATGCGGAAGTTCGCCGACGTGAAGAAGGCCGCCTCGGCTGACAGCGCGAAGCTGACACCCGCACTGAAGGCGCAGATGGCCGAGGTGGACAAGGTACTCTCGACGTTCACGTCGGAAATCGGCGCCACGCCCGCCGCGCGCGCCGCGCAGTTCGCCGGCCGTCCCGCCGGTGCCGGTGCGGCCGCGCCGCCGCCGGATGACATGGAAGACGAAAACCGCGGCGCCTCGGGGGCGCCCGACATGTCCTTCTCCGGTCGTTCGGGCACGCTCAACAGCGTGATCGGTTCCAACTTCCCGGTCTCGTCGGCGCAGCGCGCGCTGCTGCAGAAGCTCGGCAAGGAACTCGACGCGCAGTCGGCGGCAGTGGCCAAGGTCAAGGCCACCTCGTTGCCGGCGCTCTCGTCGGCGCTCGCGGCGGCCGGGGTCAAGGTGCCCTGATCGTTGGGTTGAACTGATCACACGAAGGCATCCAGGACAACAAAGGCATCCAAGAACAGAATTCTCTTGGATGCCTTTGTTGTCTCGGATGCCTTCGTGCTATCGGTTCTTGAAGACTGGCAACGCCGCCGCCGCCCGCGGCTCAGCACCGCGCCAGTCCTTGCCCAGGACGGCCGCGATAGTGGCGGCCATTTGCGCCTGCTGCGTCGGAGTATTCCGCCTCACGCCCAGCGCCGCGATATCGGGGCCGATCACCGCACTCCAGATATACTCGGCGCCATTCACCTCTTCGCCATGATCGGTCCACTCGGCGCCCCAGCCGCGACCATGGTCGGTGCTGATCAGCAGCGTGACTTTATTGCGCGTGCGCGGATCGGCCTGAAAGCGCGACCAGAGCTGTGACAGATAACGATCGACCTGCTGCGCGCTGCGCAGATAGAGATCGTAGCGGCCACTGTGCGCGTATTCGTCGGTTTCGCCGTAGCCGATGAACAGCACCTTGGGCAGGGCGGTGTTCATCTGGACGACGACTGATTGCTGCATGAGCGCATCGAACGCGACGTCAGGCCACAGCTGTGTCGTCGTGCGATATAGTTCCTGCAACAGTGTGCTCCTGTCGTCGGCGAACGGCGCGGCGCCCTTGTCCCAGCCGTCATACACGGGAACGCCACTGCGCTCGGTGTTGATGATGCGGCGGAAGGCATTCCACGTGGCATAGGCGGCCACCCGTCCACGATACGCCGAGTCTTTGTTGAGCCACTCGAAGACCGTTGTGTTGGGGTTGGGCTTGAACCCATTGCTGTTGATCTGCGGGTCGAAGAACCCCGTGAACGTTTCGCTGTAGCCGGGATACGAAAAGCGGAAGCGGTTCACCACGCGGGCCGCGCTCTGGGCAGCGCTGTCGCCGAATATCTGTCCCTGTTTCGCGACCGTCCCCCAGATGAACGGCAGCAGCGTTTCCCGGCGTGCTTCAGGTGTATCGCGCCAGAAGTCGCGACGGAGCGCCGTGGTGTCGTTCACATACTTGCGCTGCAGCAGCGAGTTGTCGGCCCCGCGAAACACTTCCTGCCAGCGCAGGCCGTCGGTGATCACCAGCACGACGTATTCGGACGCAGGCGCCGCCGGTGGCGTGGACGACTGCGCAGACGCGGTCGTTCCCACCAAGAGGGCCATCGCTGGCAACAGCCACCGTGCCTGGAGCATCACCGCCGCGGCCGCCGCTGCGTGGCCGCCTTCTCCACCAGTCGACGGAGCTCCTTGATCGGTTCTGGATTGTCGTCGACCTGCAGGCGCAATACGACATCGTTGTGCAGCCACACACCGCCGTCCTTCTTCACGATGAGCATCGCGGCGCTCTGCATGCCGCGCTTGTCACCACCCGCCAGCTGCCCCGCTTCCAATGCGGCGAGCAATCGCAGTGACAGATGCCCCTGCGTTTCCTCGAACGCCTTCACCATCCCGCTCACCACGTCGGGCCCGGCGAGAATATTGCCCTGCGCCGTGCAGAACTTCCCCTGCTTGTCACCGGCCCACTCGCTGGCCTTGGGGCCCGTATACGCGGCCACATTGCCCTGCATGTCGATCACGGCAAACTGTCGGCCGAACTTGGTCCAGTCGGTCGGACGCGGATCGGGGTCGCTCTCCCACACCTTCTTGATCACATCGGCCGGCTTCATACCGCCGCGCAGCAACGCAATGGCCTGCGGCCCGTACGACACATCCACAATGGCCTGCGTCGCCGCCACGCCCACGCCGGCCTCGGCCCACAGCACGCCGTTGCCTACGGAGAACACGCGGCTCTGCACCGCGCCCCCCACTTCACCGGTCGCGGGGTCGTAGCCGAGGATGGAGAAGGTCGCCACCGGCGGCCAAGGCGCGGGCGGCATGCTGGAGAAGGTGGTAGCGGCGCTTCCGGGCGAAGATTGCGCGAGAAGCACGGGGGCGAGCGCGAGGCTCGCGAGCAGGGCGATGATGGTTGGACGCATGCTCGAAATGTGGTGCGCGCGCGCCGAGTTCGCTCGATGATGGGTGGGGTGCTCGCCCCCGCGCGTTTCCGAGCATCCGGCGCCTCTCGCGCGTAGCATGTGAGAGCCACTTCACTCCCCGGAGCCCACATGACCAGAACTCGCGACCGGTTCGCCGCCGGCGCCCTCGCCCTGCTGC
>JAIXTI010000112.1 GCA_027484025.1 bacterium | reverse complement strand
TTGTTGTTGTTGTCGACAGCGCTGACGACCGTCGGGGCCGCACCGCTGGTCGCCGTCTGGACGCCCGAGCAGTTGAAGTTCACGGCGACCGAGTCACGAAGGTTCGTGCCGTACGTGCCAGCGAACGGACGCGTGCGGTCGACGATGTTCGTGCCGCAGGTGCCGCTGCCGAGGATATTCAGCGTCGCCTGCACAACCGTGCGATCCGGCGTGTAGATGACCGGCACCACGACGAACGAGCCCGTGCCCGACGTCGCGTTCGGCGTGAGCGCGTCCGGCGTGCTCGGACCGCCGTACCACGTGATGTTGTTCACGTCGTTCGTGCGGTTGGTCGGAGCCGTCCAGCGGATCGTCCAGCCGTCCGGGTTGTTGAAGTTCACCTGCGAGATGCTGTTCGACGCGATCGTCGAAGCGGCAGCCGGCGAGGTGGTCAACGTCGCGACGAGCGTACGGAGGCCGTTCTTGTACAGCGTGTTGGCATCGGCACCCGACGTGAAGTCAGGCGTCGTGAACTCGCTCGTGTTGATGTACAGCTGGACCGTGGCAGCCTGCGTGCCCGACGCCGTGAACGACTGACGAGCAGCCGGCACACCGTTCGTACGCGCGGCACACGCCGGGACCGTTTCGGCCGGGGCGCACACCCACAGGTTCACTTCCGACACCGTCTGGCCGTTCGGCTGGATGGCGATGTTGGCTTCGATCTGGTCGGTGACGTTCGAGACGTCGATGACCGAACCGCCGCGCGTGAGGTTCACGATCGCGACCTGCGCGTTCGGCGAAACCGTCACGGCCACGAGGCCCGTGATCGACGACGCCGCGAAGGCGCCCGACTCAGCCGACTGCGCCGTCACCGTGACGACGGCCGTACCGGCCGACACCGCCGTGATGACACCCGTCGCGCTCACGGTCGCGATCGCCGGAGCGCTCGTGCCGTAGGTGATGGTCGCGGCCGAAGCGCGCGGACCGGCCGCCGAAGCGGTGAGCTGCTGCGTGCCGCCAAGCGCCAGCGCAACCGTGCTCGGCTGGACGTTCAGCGTGCTGAGGCCAGGCGTACGCTCGGACACCGTGATCGTCACAGCCTGCGCGATCGTGGCGTTCGAGAAGCCCGTGCCCGAACCAGCGGCCGTCACCGTGATGGTGGCGACGCCAGGAGCAACCGCCGTCACGACACCGTTCGCAACCGTGGCGATCGACGCCGCGGACGTGGCATACGTGAAGGCAACCGTGCGGCCAGCAGGCTGCGCGGTCGGGACCAACGTGACCGACTGGCCAACCGCCAACTGCGCCGCCGACGGCGACACCGAGAGCGACGTGATGGCCGGGGCCGGAGCCGACACCGTCACCGAAGCGGCGGCCGACTGACCCGTCGACGCAGCAGCCGTGACCGTGGCGTTACCAGCGGCAACCGCCGTGACGCGGCAGGCGCCGGCGTTCACAGCAGCCGTCGCAACGGCCGTGTTGCTCGACGTGCAGCTGGCGAGCGTAGGAGCCGGGTTACCACCCGAGATCTGCACGGCGAAGCTCACCGACTCGCCGACATTCAGCGACGAGCTGGGCGGAGTGATCGAGATCACTACCGGAGCGGCCGGTGCAACGGGCACCGTGACGTCATCGCCGCAAGCACCGAGCGCCGCCAGGGCGCCGAGGCTCAGGACGCTGAGCGCCTTGTTCCGAGAAAAGAGTTGCATTCATCCCCCTCTTGCGAGGTTGTGGAGGTAGTTGCCGTCACGAAGGTCGGGTACCCGCGCAACAACAGAACTGCTAGTGGTAAGCGCCGTCGGTCGACGGCCGCTCCATCACGCATTCACCGCAGAGGACCTGGTCTCGTATCGGGGAGCGGCCGAAGGGAGTTCAGTGTCGTGCATGTGCACCGTGATGCCCGGTAATGCTGCCTGCCTCACGTTCGAAGCAGCCCTGCCCAACCTCGCGCTGTACGGTCCAAGCTCCGTCAACACGCGAGTCCATCACTCTATCACCTACGAATGCACGTACGCGTGTCACCCAAGGATTGGGTGGCGCGCACACTCCTCGCAGCAATAGCAGAATGCAAAGCTATGGGTGATCATCGGCACGGTCAAGCTGCCGAGCTCCCCAATCCTTTGCCAGCCGTATCACAATATCGTCACATCGCCTTCAAAAGTGGAACTTATCCACAGTCAGGCCCGTACAAAACCCGTAGAACGCCCCCGAAAGAGAGCTCATCCCCGAAAGACGCCGGTCACGGGACATCGTCACACCAGGCACCGCCCCAACGTCACACGACAGGCACCGGGGCGCCATCCGGGTTCCCCTCACACGCCGTCCCCCTACTATTGAGCATGGCCGAGGACCTGCCCCGCATCCACACCCCGCTCCCCGCACGCCGGGTCGTACCGCCGCCCCCCTCCCCGGAGGGGCCGGCGCTCAATGCGGCGCAGGCCGATGCCGCCAGCCATGGCGACACCCCCCTGCTCATTGTGGCCGGCGCCGGTTCCGGGAAAACCCGTACCCTCATTCACCGGGTCGCGGCGCTCATCGCCCGCGGGGTCCCGCCCCACCGCATTCTGCTACTCACCTTCACCCGCCGCGCGTCACAGGAAATGGTGAGCCGCTGCGAACGGCTGGTGGGCTCCGCCTCCCAGCAGGTGCAGGGGGGCACGTTTCACGGCATCGCGCACAAGCTGCTCCGCCGCTTCGGCCCCGCCGCCGGACTCCCCGCCGATTTCACCATTTTGGACCAGTCCGACGCCGGTGATCTCATGGGGCTCTCACGCTCCGCGCTCGGCTACGGCGATCTCAAGAACGCCCCGCGCGGCGCGCCGCGCTTCCCCCGCGCCGAAACGCTGCTCTCCATCTATTCGCGCCACGTGAACACCGCGCAGGAGGTGGCGAACATTCTGGGCGAGCAGTGGCCGCATTTCATCAGTTGGACCGGCGACATCGAGCGCTGCTTTGCCGATTACGTGAAGCGCAAGAGCGAACGCAATCTGCTCGACTACGATGACCTGCTGCTCTCGTGGGCGTTGTTGCTCGAGCAGGCGCCGCCCATCGCGCAGCAGATTCGTGCGCTCTACGACCACGTGCTGGTGGACGAATATCAGGACACCAACCCGCTGCAATCACGCATTCTGCGCGGGCTGTGCACGAACGGCAAAATCACGGTGGTGGGCGACGACGCGCAAAGCATTTATGCGTTCCGCGGCGCGACCATTCGCAATATCCTCGATTTTCCGCACCAGTTTCCGGGCACGCGCATCGTCACCCTCGAGCAGAACTATCGCTCGACGGCGCCCATTCTCGAAACCACCAACACCATCATCTCGCGCAGCAGCGAGCGCTACTCCAAGCGCTTGTGGACCGAGCGCGATGGCGGCGAATCACCGTGGCTGGTCACGGTGCGCGACGAAGCGGCGCAGACAGCGTTCGTGGTGGACCGCCTGCTCGAGTTGCATGAGCAAGGCACGCCGCTGCGCGAAATGGCGGTGCTCTTTCGCGCGGGCTTCTTGAGTGCCGACCTCGAAATCGAACTCGCCAACCGACGCATTCCGTACGAGAAGTGGGGCGGTCTCAAGTTCCTCGAAGCGGCACATATCAAGGACATGCTCGCCTTTCTGCGCGTGCTCGAGAACCCGCGCGACGAAGTGAGCTGGTACCGTATTCTTCGCCTGCTTCCCGGCGTGGGTGACGCCACGGCGCGCGCGGCGGTGGAAATGCTGACGCTGCACCACTGGGAGCCGATGGCTATTGGTGGCGTGCGCGCCGCCGCGCGCTCCAAGCCGGGGCTCATGGCGGTGTCGGCGCTCTTCGATGGTATGCGCCGCGTGGAGAAACAGGAACACAAGCACAGCCCGGGCGAAAGCATCCGGCTGGTGCGGCAGCTGTACGACCCCATCCTCAATGGCACCTACGACGACGCGCCGCCGCGGCTGGCCGATCTCGATCAGCTCGAGATCATCGCGGCCGGCTACCCCGATCGCACCGCGTTCCTCGCGGCACTCGCGCTCGAGCCACCCGCCGCCACGCAGGATCTCGCCGTGGGCAGCACCGACGAAGACGACGCGCTCATTCTCTCCACGGTGCACTCGTCGAAAGGCAAGGAATGGGACGTGGTGTTCGTCATCCATGCCGCCGACGGCGTCTTCCCCATGGCCCGCGCCGCCGTGGATGAAGCGCAGGTGGAGGAAGAGCGTCGTTTGCTCTATGTGGCCATGACGCGCGCCCGTAACGAGCTCTACGTGACCTACCCGCTGCAGAGTTATGCCAGCCGCATGGGTGCGGACTACGCCTTTTCACAGCTCTCGCGCTTTCTCGACAACGGGGTGCGCCAGACGATGCAGCGTGTGACCATTGGCGAGCCCGAGCCACCACTTCAGGCACTGCCGGGTCCGCGAGAGGGGGCGATCATCGAGCCCATCGTGGACTTGCGGGCGTTGTTGCGCGGCAAGTTCTGAGCGCGGCCGCTTCTTGTGTGGATTCTGTAAGCCGTCGATGGCATTTGTGGTGCTGTTCCGCTCCGCCCCAGTAAATTCCGCTGTACCTGCGGCACCAATCCCCGCCGCCAGCCTGTTTTCATCAAACGACTGCATATGACCTTTCCCGCTGGAATGCGCCGCATTGCCGTACTGGCATTTGCCGCTCCCCTCGCGCTCTCGGCGCAGACCACGAAGGCATCGCCGAAAGCCGCGCCCAAGGACTCGTTCGCGCTCACCGCGCCGCTGCCCATGGACCCGGCGGTCAAGGTGGGGACGCTGCCCAACGGCATTCGCTACTACATCCGGAAGAACAGCAAGCCGGAGAAGCGCGCCGAATTGCGGCTGGTGGTGAACGCCGGCTCCATTCTCGAAGACGACGATCAGCGCGGGCTGGCGCACTTCGTGGAGCACATGGCCTTCAACGGCACGAAGAACTTCGCCAAGAACGACATCGTGACGTATCTCGAAGGCATCGGCGTGCGCTTCGGCGCCGACCTCAACGCGTACACGAGCTTCGACGAGACGGTGTACATCCTGCCGGTCCCCACTGACAGCGCCGGCATTCTCGATAAGAGCTTCCGCTTCCTCGGCGACGTAGCCACCGGCGTGCTCTTCGACAGCGCCGAGGTCGTCGCGGAACGTGGTGTCGTTCTCTCGGAGTGGCGCAATGGGCTGGGCGCGGGCGCGCGTCTGCGCGACAAGCAGTTCCCGGTGATCTTCCGCGGCTCGCGCTACGCCGAGCGGTTGCCCATTGGCAAGCCGGAAGTTCTGGAGAAGGCCAACTCGGCGCTGGTGCGTCGCTTCTGGCAGGATTGGTATCGCCCCGACCTCATGGCGGTGGTCGCGGTGGGTGATGCTGACCCGGCCGCGCTCGAGCAGCTCATTCGCCGCACCTTTGGCGGTATCCCGCGTCGTACGAACGTGCGTCCGCGTACGCTGGCCACGGTGCCCACGCACGACAGCACGCTCGTCACGATCGCTACCGACAAGGAGCTCACCACCTCCAGCGTGGGGGTGCTGTGGAAGCGTCCGGGCAAGAGCACGCGCACCGTAGGCGACATGCGCGACGATCTCATCAGCCGGTTGTACAACGGCATGCTCAACCAGCGCTTCCAGGAGTTGTCGCTCAAGCCTGAGGCGCCGTTTACCGGCGCGGGTGCGAGCAGTGGCGGCTTTGTGCGTGGCAGCGAACTCAATTCGCTCGATGCTGGCGCCAAGGAAGGGAAGATCATCGAGTCGCTGCAGGCGGTGCTCACCGAAGCCGAGCGTGTGCAGCGCCACGGCTTCCTGGCCAGCGAACTCGAACGCGCACGCACCAATACGTTGCGTGCCTACGAGCGTGGCTACCTCGAGCGCGACAAGACGCCGAGCGGCGCGTTCGTGGACGAATACATCGCGAACTACCTGAGCGGTGAAGGCGCACCAGGCATCGCGTTCGAGTACGCGGCAGTGCAGAAGCTGCTCCCCACGATCACGCTCGCTGAAGTGAATGCCGTCGCCAACGCGCGCGGTGGTGCGGCCAATCGTGTGGTCACGGTAACGGTTCCTGAAAAGGAAGGGCTTCTCGTGCCCACCGAAACGGAGATCCGTGCCGTGTTCGGTGCGGTCGTCGCGTCGAACATCACGCCGTGGGTCGAAACGCTGGCCGAAGGCGCGCTCGTGGCCACCACGCCGACAGCGGGTCGCGTGGTGAGCGAGAAGCGCATTGCCGCACAGAACATCACCGATTGGACGTTGTCCAACGGCGTGCGGGTGATCATCAAGCCCACCGACTTCAATGCCGACCAGATTCTCATGTCGGCGTTCAGCCCGGGGGGCGCGAGCCTCGTGTCGGACAAGGACGCGGTCAAGACGTCGCTGGCCGCTTCCATCATTGCGTGGGGCGGCGTGGGCGGCTTCTCCGCGATCGACCTGCGCAAGAAGCTCACCGGCAAGGTGGCCTCGGCCACGCCCTCCATTTCCGACCTCACCGAAGGCGTGAGCGGCGCCGCATCGCCCAAGGATCTCGAAACGCTCATGCAGCTCACGTACCTGCGCTTTACGGCGCCGCGTGCCGACAGCATGGTGTTCAAGGCGACGATGCAGCAGCTCGAGCAGTTCCTGAAAAACAAGGATGCCAATCCGAACGCGGTGTTCAGCGACACCATTCAGCAGACGCTCGCCAACGGACATCCGCGGGCGCGTTCGCTGTCGCTCGACATGCTCAAGGAGCTCGAGCTGAACGATCTGATGGCGACCTACAAGGAGCGCTTCAGCGACGCGGGCGACTTCACCTTCTTCTTCGTGGGGAACATAGACCCGGCCACCTTCAAGCCGCTGGCGGAACAGTGGCTTGGTGCGCTGCCCGCCGCAGGCCGCAAGGAAACGCCGCGTGACGTGGGCCCCAAGCAGTTCACGGGTGTGATCGACAAGGCGGTGCGCAAAGGCATTGCGCCGCAGAGCCAGAGCATCGTGCTCATTGCCGGCTCGGCGCCGTGGACGCGCGACGACTCGTACGCCCTGTCGTCGCTCGGCGAGCTGCTGCAGATGCGCCTGCTCGAGCGCCTGCGTGAGTCGCTGGGCGGTACCTACTCGGTGAGCGTGTCGGCCAACTTCTCGCGCCGCATGCGCCAGGAGTGGCAGGTGGCCATTCAGTACGGCTCGGCGCCGGAGAAGGCCGATACGATGTTCGCCGCGGTTCGCGAAGAACTCGAGAAGCTGCGCACCGCGCCGCCCACCGCGGCCGAACTCGAGCGCGTAAAGGAGCAGCAGCGCCGCGAGTTCGAAGTGTCGCAGAAGCAGAACGGCTACTGGATGAACACGCTGCGCACGCGCGTCGAGTACGGTGATCCGCTGGAGACGATCGGTGATTACATCACGCTGATCAACGGGCTCACCGTCGACAAGCTGTCGGCGGCGGCGAAGAAGTTCCTGGTGGAGAGCAATCGGGCGCGCTTCGTGTTGTTGCCGGAAGCTTCGAAGTAAGGGCGAGTATGTAGAACTGCTCTCACAGAGACACAGAGGCACAGAGGCCACGGAGCTTACTCCGAACGATCGGGGTAGGCTCTGTGGCCTCTGTTTCTTGGATGTCTCTGTGAATGCAGTTCAGCGACGCTTCGCTGCCGCTACGGAATCTTTGTGCGTTGCAATGACCCGCCGGATGGCTTCACGAATGTCCCCGCCGGCCGCTGTGTAAACGGAATCGAAGCGATCGAGCCGTTCGGCATATACGCGGCGTGAGAGCAGCACGGCGTTGTTGAGCGGCACGCGTTCCACCCACCCTACCGGATAACCGCGCAGTTGCGGGCCCACGCTGTCAATGAGGCGGCGGCGGGCGCGGGCGTACACGGTGTCACGCGCGGCAATGCGCTGCGCGGTGGCCGAGTCGGGGAGCGCGGTGAAGACGCTGTCGATTTCGCGCGACGTGCGCTCCCAGAAGGCGCCAAGGAGCAGGTCGTCCTGCCAGTCGTCCTGGGCGCGGCGCAGCAGCGCGGAGTCGCCCTTGGCACGGAAGAAGTGCACCGCACCGCGGCCGCCCACAAAGGTGGCGAACGATTCGTTGAACGACACCTGTCCTTTGGCGAAGAAGGTGGTGTGCAACAGTTCGTGCAACACCGTGTTCACGAGGGTGACGCTGTCGGCCTTCACGGTGGTGCTGACCAGCGGGTCGTTGAACCACCCCAGCGTGCTGAACGCACTCGAAGGCCCCAAGGTGACGTCGAAGCCGTCGGCCTTGAGCGTCTCAGCGGTTTTGCGCGCCTCCTCGAAGTCGAAGAAGCCTTTATAGGGGAAGCGTCCCACGACCGGGAACCACCACGTTTTGCGCTCGAGGCGGTCGCGGTAGGCGGCGTTTACGACCAGCACCAGCGTGTCACGGTCGAGCTGCGAAAAGGTGGTGAAGCTCTCTTCAGCCTTGAGGCGCAGCGAATCGATGGCGAACTGCCGGGCCTCCTGCACCAGCGCGAGCTTGGCACGGAGCGCCGGTTCGGTGCTTTCGCGCACCGCCAGTACGGCAATGGGCTGCCGCCGGGCCAGAATGCGCGCTTCCTCGTAGGCGGCCCGGGACAGGTAGCACCCCATGGGGGTGACGCCAAGAAAGAGCACGACGAGCGCGGCGGCCGCGGTGCCGAGTGGTTTGAGGAGCCGGCGCAAGATCTGCCACCGTGTACCGGTCTGAGGTATCATTGCTGGTATGTCGTTCGTTCACCTGCACTGCCACTCCGAATATTCGCTCCTTGACGGCGCGAACCGTATCGAAGATCTGATCAAGCGCGCACAGCATTACGAAATGCCGGCGCTGGCGATTACCGATCACGGTAACATGCACGCTGCCTGGGAGTTCCAGGAGAAGGCGAAAAAGGCAGGGGTGAAGCCCATCCTCGGGATGGAAGCGTATGTGGCCCCGGGCGACCGCAAGCAGCGCGGCCGGCCGGCGCCGGGGGTGAAGCCGTATTATCACCTCGTGCTGCTCGCGCGCGACCTCGTGGGCTATAAGAATCTCGTCAAGCTGACGTCGCTGGCCTATACCGAAGGCTTTTATACGAAGCCGCGTATCGACCGTGAGCTGCTGGCGAAGTATTCCGAGGGGCTGATCGTATCGTCGGCGTGCATGGCGGGCGAGGTGGCGGGCCACCTGCTCGACGACCGCATGGACGAGGCGCGCAAGGCGGCCGAGTGGTATGCAGATGTATTCAAGGACCGCTACTACCTCGAGGTGCAGGCGCACACGAGTGAAGGTCAGGCACGGCTGAATGCCAAGATTCTGGGGCTGGCCGACGACCTGCACCTGCCGGTGGTGGCGACGAACGACGCGCACTTTCTCAAGCACGAGGATCACGACGCGCACGACGTGCTGCTGTGCATCGGCTTGGGGAAGGACCGGAACGACAAGGAGCGGATGAAGTACGACGACGGCCTCTATTTCAAGAGTGCCGACGAGGTCCGCAAGTTCTTCCCGGGTCGCGAGGATGTGCTCACGAACACGCTCGCGATTGCCGATGCCGTGGACGTGCAGTTCGCCAAGAAGTACTACGTGCCGTCGTTCCCGTTGCCGGCGGGCGTGGAGACGGAGAACGACCTGCTCGTGCAGATCTCCACCGAGGGCGCCAAGCAGCGCTACGGGAGTCCGCTGCCGGCCAACGTGCAGGAGCGTCTCGACTACGAGCTCGGGGTCATCACCAAGACCGGTTACGCCGGCTACTTCCTCATCACCGCCGACTTCATCAAGGCGGCGCGTGATCGTGGCATTCCAGTGGGACCAGGTCGCGGCTCGGCCGCCGGTTCGCTGGTGGCGTATGCGACGCGCATTACCGATGTGTGCCCGCTGGAGTTCGACCTGCTCTTCGAGCGCTTCCTGAATCCGGAGCGCGTGAGCATGCCCGACGTCGACGTCGACTTCTGCTTCGAACGTCGCGGCGAAGTCATCGAGTATGTGCGGCAGAAGTACGGCAAGGACAGCGTCGGGCAGATCGTCACGTTCGGAACGATGAAGTCGCGCGCCGCCGTGAAAGACGTGGGGCGTACGCTTGGCTTTTCGCCCGCCGAAACCGACGCTCTGGCAAAGCTCATTCCCAACGCGCCGAACAATTCGCTGACGGTCGCCGAAGCGGTCACGCAGGTGCCGGAAGTGAAGGAGCTCTACAAGGACGAGCGCTACCGCCAGCTACTCGACTTTGCGGTCAAGCTCGAAGGGCTGTCGCGTCATACGGGTGTGCACGCGGCCGGCGTGGTGATTGCGCCGGGTCCGCTCGACGAGTTCGTGCCTATTTGCACGCAAGCATCGAAGGGCTCGGGCGGCGACGGCGACGAGCGTGTGATCGTGACGCAGTACGACATGACGGCGCTCGAAAAGGCCGGCATGCTCAAAATGGACTTCCTGGGTCTCACCACGCTCACAGTCATCACCGACACGGTGAAGGCGATCAAGGAGCGCACCGGTGTCGACGTGACGCTCGAAGAGCGCGGCTTCACCGACGAGAAGACCTATCAGGTCCTGCGCGCCGGGCGTACGGGTGGCGTGTTCCAGTTCGAATCGCCGCTGGCGACGGACGTACTCAAGCGCATGCGCTGCGACCGTTTTGACGACTTGGTCGCCTCCAATGCGCTGCTGCGTCCCGGTCCGCTCGACGCGGGGATGCACAACGTGTACATCCGCCGCAAGCGCGGTGAAGAGCCCACGGTGTACGCGCTGCCGGAGCTCGAGCCCATTCTGTCGAACACGTACGGCGTCATCACGTATCAGGAACAAGTGATGCGTATTGCGCAGGTGCTCGCGGGCATCTCGCTCGCCGAAGCCGACGTGCTGCGTAAAGCCGTGGGTAAGAAGGACGCCGAGCTGATCAAGAAGGAGCTTGGCAAGTTCTCCGAGAAGGCGATCGCGAAGGGGTACGACCCCAAGATCATCGAAGAGCTTGCTGGACAGATCGAGACGTTCGGGCGCTATGGATTCAACAAATCGCATAGCGTCGCGTACTCCGTCGTCGCGTATCACACCGCTTTCCTCAAGACGCATCATCCCGCGGAGTTCATGGCGGCGCTGCTGTCGTCGAACATCGGGAAGACGGAAGAAGTCATCAAGTACATCGCCGAAGCCCGCGAAATGGGGCTCGAGGTGCTGGCGCCCGACGTGAACGAATCGGGGTGGCGCTTCACGGTGATCGCGGACAAGCGCATTCGCTTCGGCCTCGGGGCCATTCGCAACGTGGGACGCGGCGCCATCGATTCGTTACTGGCGGCGCGCGAAGAAGGACCGTTCACGTCGCTGTACGATTTGTGCTCGCGCGTGGATCTGCGGCTGTGCAACAAGCGCGTCTTTGAAGCGCTCATTGCCGCTGGCGCCTGCGACGGGCTGGGTGGGCACCGGGCACAGCTCATTGCCGCGCTCGACGCGGCGATCAGTGAAGCGGCGCTGCAGCAGGAAGAGGAGGAGAAGGGGCAAGGGTCGCTCTTTGGTGACCTGCTGGGGGGCGGGCCCGACGCGAGCGATACGCCGCGCAAGAACGGCGCGCCGTCGCTCCCCAATATCCCCACCTGGACGGAAAGCGAACGGCTGCAGCGGGAAAAGGAGCTTCTTGGCTTCTACATTTCCGGGCACCCGCTGGAGAAATACCGAACAGAGTGCGAACTCTTTGCCTCCCACACGGTCGCGCAGCTGGGGAACTGGGTCGCGGAGCCGGTGACCATCGGCGTCGTGATCACTTCGATCAAGAAACAGATCTCGAAACGCTCCGGGAATGAGTTCGCCCGGTTGACAGTCGAGGATTTTTCCGGATCTTCCGAGGTGCTGGTCTTCCCGGAGGCGTGGGGGGTGATTGCGGAGCGTGTCCGCCCCGACATCCCGCTCCTGCTCAAGGGCGGGTACTCCAAGAAGGATCAGGGTGTCGAAAACGCCACGTTCATCGTGGAAGGTGTGACGCGCTTCGAAGAGGTGCGGGCCAACGGTGAAGTTGCCGTGGCGATCGATCTGGGCCCGGGGCTGGATCTCCCGGCTGCGGTGTTCGAAGACGTTCGGGCAAAGGTGGAGTCGCACGAAGGATCGGCCCCACTGGAGCTCCGCTGGCGCGATGCGAGCGGGCGGGTCGTACGTTTCCGTTCGAAGTCGCTGACGGTGACAGCGTCGGCCGCAATTCTTTCCGACCTTCGCGCGCTGCTTGGCGCCGACCGGGTGCGTCTCGTGCGCACCGGTGGCTGACGGGCAACGCGTGATCTTTCCAGGATAGTCATGGCTGCTGCCCCGGTTCTCGAGTTCGAGCGCCCGATTGCGGAACTCGAAAAGCAAATCGAGGAGCTCAAGCGTCTCGCGTCCGATCAATCCATCGATGTGGCTCGCGAAATCGTGCCGCTCGAAAAGAAGCTCCACGACGCGCGCGTTCAGATTTACCAGAATCTCACGCCGCTGCAGCGCGTGCAGGTGGCGCGCATGTCGCGTCGTCCGTTCACGTCGGACTACCTCAAGCACGTCTTCACCGACTTCATCGAACTGCACGGTGACCGCCTGTTCCGCGAAGACGCGGCGATCATGGCGGGGTGGGCGCGTCTCGACGGCGAAACGGTCATGGTGATCGGTCACGAACGCGGCCGCGACACCAAGGAGAATCTCAAGCGCAACTTCGGCATGCCGCACCCGGAGGGCTATCGCAAGGCGCTCCGCCTCATGAAGCTCGCCGAAAAATTCCAGGTGCCGGTGATCACGTTCATCGATACGCCGGGTGCGTGGCCAGGCCTTGGCGCCGAAGAGCGCGGCCAGAGTGAAGCGATCGCGCGCAACCTGCTCGAGATGAGCAATCTGCAGGTGCCGATCGTGGCCACCGTGATCGGTGAAGGCGGCTCTGGTGGTGCGCTCGCGCTTGGCGTGGCCGACCGCGTCCTCATGCTCGAGAACTCGGTGTACTCCACGATTTCCGTCGAAGGGTGTGCGGCGATCTTGTGGAAGGACGGCAAGAGCCCTGAGATGCGCGAGAAGGCGGCGACAGCGCTCCGCATCACCGCGAAGGATCTGTTGGAGCTGCGCATCATCGACGAGATCGTGAAGGAGCCGGATGGCGGCGCGCACTCCGATCACTTGGCGACGGCGCGTTCGCTGCGTGATGTGCTCACGCGCAACATCGAGGAGTTGCGCCGCCTCAAGCCGGATAAGCTCGTGCGACGTCGTCGGGAGAAGTTTCTCCGCATGGGCCAGTTCACCGAATAGGCGTTGGTGGTTGTGGGACATCTCATCGAAGTCGCCTTCCGGGGCAACCGCAAAGAATTCTTTTCGTGGGACGGCGAACAGCCGCCCCCGCTTCGTGCGGCGATCATCGTCGACGCCGATCGCGGAGAAGACTTCGGCCGCGTGCACTCGACGGGCGAACTGGCTGCGGTGCGGTGCAACGGCTGTGCACACGGCTGCGGCACCGCGCCGCCGCCGCGCAAAGCCCTTCGTCTCGCGACCAAGGAAGACGAAAAGCTCGACCGTGAGCTGACCGCCTTGAACGAGCAGGCGCGTCGCGCGTCGATGGAGCGCGTAAAGAGCAACGGGCTCGTCATGAAGCTCACCGACGCCGAGTGGCAGTGGGACCGGCGCAAGCTCACGCTGTTCTTCACGGCCGAGAAGCGCGTGGACTTCCGCGGTCTCGTGCGCGACCTTGCCGCGCAGTTCAAGACGCGCATCGAGCTCAAGCAGATCGGTGTGCGCGATGAAGCGAAGCGCCTCTCGGGCGTGGGACGCTGCGGCCGCGAGTACTGCTCGGCGTCGTGGCTCCCCGATCTGCGCCCGGTGAACCTGGGCGTGGCGAAAGACCAGAAGCTGTCGCTCAATCCGCAGCAGATTTCGGGCGCGTGCGGACGGCTCATGTGCTGCCTGCGCTACGAGCACGAGTTCTATGTGCAGAGCCGGCGCAAATTCCCGAAGGAAGGGAAGATTCTCGTGACGTCGCGCGGCGAAGAGAAGGTGGTGTCGTGCGACATCTTCCACGAGCGCGTGACGCTGCGGACGGTGGACGGGGACACGCGCGTGATCGGGCTGGCGGAGCTGAAGACGGAGGTCGAGGGGGAGGTGTCTTCGTCCGAGTCGGAAGTGGCGGTTGGGGTCGTGGTCGGCATCGAGGCGTCGCTGGACTCGGCGACGGTGGCGATGCTGGATACCGCGGAGTACGCGCTGCCGGTCGGGGGTGGGGTCGGGGTCGGGGGGGTGGTCGAGGTCGTGCCGGATGGGGTGGATGCCGGCACGGAGTCTTCGGCAGCAGACGGCGAGTCGGCGCAGCGGCGGAAGCGGCGGCGGGGACGGCGCGGAGGACGGCGGTTGAGGGCGGCGGAAGGGAAAGGGTTGGACGACGCGCCGGACTCGGCAGAGGACGCGCCTGAGGACGAGTCCGACACCTGAGTCTTGGCTGAGGTCGGGGGTCTGGGTCGCGGTACAGCTACCACAGTCGGGGTACAGTCACCACAGTCTGGGTACTGCTACTACAGTCGGGGTCTACCTGCGGTCGGGGTCCTGGTCGGGTTGGGGGACTGCTTCGCAGGGGGGTCGGGGTCGGGGTCGGGGTCTTGGTCGGGGTCGGGGCGTTGGGGGGATGGGGTGGGTGGGATTTTGATGACACATCCACAGACGCGGTGGCCTATGGTGCGGAATGCCCACTCAC
>JAIXTI010000042.1 GCA_027484025.1 bacterium | reverse complement strand
TTGTCGAGACTGTACCACGCATATAGAAGAGCTCGCCTACCTCTCGAATGGTAACAAACAGCTAACCACATAAAAATCAAAGACTTCCAGAGCTGGAATATCAATGCCGTAGCGGGCACAACAATTGATGAAAGAGCCATCATCTCCCGTATCCAAATGGCTTCAGCCCCGGCTCACTATGTCTCGTCGCCTCAACTTTGCCCCGCTCGCGCTCGCCTTCGTCCTCGGCCTTGGCGCCCTCTCGACGTCGGCCTCCGCCCAGGCACCGGTCAACGGCAACCTCACCTTCCGTGGTGACGTCAGCAGCAACGGTACGCTCAACGGCGGGAGCTTCACGTCGGTTGTCGGCCCCTATCGCGCCGACCTCGCCTTCGGCCCCACGCTCACGCTCAACAACGCCATCATCTGGTGTGTCGACTGGTCGCATTTTGCGCCCAGCAACGGCAACGTGGACAGCTACCGCCTGAGCGCGATGAAGCTCGGGGCCGACCTGTCGCAGACCCGCCAGAACAGCTTCACCAAGTACCTCCAGGCCGCGTGGCTTTTCGAGCAGGTTGCGGTGAACGGCGGCAGCTACAACGTGACGGGCACCGCGTACTCCGCGAAGAACGTGCAGGGCACCGTGTGGGAACTCATGGACCCCGCCGCCTTCAACCCGTCGGGCAACATGAGCGGCAGCAACGTGGGTGAGGTCGCCACCGGCAACTACGACGCGAACAGCTATTTCAACGTGATCGGTACGGTCCCGGGCAATCTCTCCACGTCCAACCTGACGATGGATTGGTACGTGCTGAGCGACTACCGCACGGGCGAAGAAAGCTCGACGATGCACCAGGAGTTCATGGTGGGCGTCGCCCGCGTGCCGGAACCGGCGAGCATGGCGCTGCTGCTGACGGGTTTCGCGGGACTGGGTGCGGCGGCACGTCGTCGGAAGTCACGGAGCTGAAGGCTCGGAATTCCACGGTTACGCCGAGTGATTCCGCGGGGTTTATTCCCCGCATGACTCGCATCTTCTCCCCGCTCTTCGCGCTGGCGCTTGTCGCGGCGCAGGCCTCCGCGCAGCCGGCCGACCTCATCGTCACCAACGCGCGTATCTACACGGCCGACGATTCGCGGCCCCTCGTCGAGGCCTTCGCGGTCCGCGGGGGCCGCGTGGTGTTTACGGGCTCTGCGCGCGAAGCGGCCACGCTCAAGGGGCCGAATACGCAAATGCTCGACGGCCAGGGGCGCACGATCATCCCCGGTATGGTCGACGCGCACGGGCACTTCAACGGGCTCGCGAAGAAGCTGCGCAGCGTCGACCTGGTTGGCACCAAGAGCTACGACGAGGTCATCGCGCGCGTCGTCGAACGCGCCAAGAGCACCCCGAAGGGATCGTGGATCGTCGGGCGCGGATGGGATCAGAACGCGTGGGGCAACACCGCCTTCCCCACCCACGACGCGCTGTCGGCGGCAACGCCCGATCATCCGGTGCTCCTCGAGCGCATTGATGGACACGCGCAGCTGGCCAACGCGGCCGCGATGCGCATTGCCGGCCTCACGTCGACGACAAAGGAGCCGAGCGGCGGCAAGATCGTGCGCGACGCCAAGGGCATGCCCACGGGTGTGCTCGTCGACAACGCCGAGTCGATCGTGAGCAGCAAGGTGCCCGACCCGTCGATTGACGAGTGGCGCGCCATGCACAAGGACGCCGTCAAGGTCATGCACCGCTGGGGACTCGTGGGCATGCACGACGCGGGCGCGTCGCGGGCCATGATCGACCTGTACGAAGACATGGCGCAGAAGAAGGAGCTCGACCTGCGCCTGTATGTCATGATTGGGGACAACGCCGCCGCGCTCACGCACTACTTCGGTATGGGCCCACGCTCGGCGTTGTACGACGGACAGCTGTGGGTACGCGCCGTGAAGCTGTATGCCGATGGCGCGATGGGCTCACGCGGCGCCGCGTTGCTCGAGCCGTACAGCGACGACCCGAACAACAACGGGCTGTTGCTGTCGGCGCCGGGCCACATTCAGGAAGTCGCCGAGGCGGGGCTCAAGGCGGGCTTCCAGATCAACACGCACGCCATTGGTGATCGTGGCAATCGTGTGGTGCTCGATGCGTACCAGAAGGCGCTCGACAAGGTGCCCGCGGCCAATCACCGCTTTCGCGTCGAGCACGCGCAGATTCTGCATCAGGACGATATCCCGCGCTTTGCGCAGCTCGGGGTCATTCCCAGCATGCAGGCCAGTCACCAGACGAGTGACATGTACTGGATTGGCAAGCGCCTCGGCCCCACCCGGCTGTACGGCGCGTACGCGTGGCAGTCGCTGCTGCAGACAGGCGTGATCATTCCTAACGGGAGTGACTTTCCGGTGGAGGAAGTGAACCCGCTCATCTCCTTCCACGCGAGCATCGCGCGGCAGGACGCGCGTGACTGGCCCACCGGTGGCTGGCTCCCCGCCGAGCGCATGTCGCGCGAGGACGCGCTGCGCAGCATGACCCTTTGGGCAGCGTACGCGGGCTTTCAGGAAAAGGATATGGGGAGCATTACCCCGGGGAAGTACGCGGACTTTGTCGTGCTCGATCAGGACATCATGCGGGTGCCGGTGGAGCTGGTGCTCAAGACGGAAGTGCTAGCGACGTACCTAGGGGGGCGTCGGGTGTACGGGCGGTAGGGTTCCCCCGCGACGGCGGTCTGGGCTGCTGCTGTCCGCCGGCCTCGGCGCGATGCCGCGGGATCGCGCCGAGAGTGGCAGACGGCAGCCACACAGTTGGCAGGAGCGCAGGAGGA
>JAIXTI010000221.1 GCA_027484025.1 bacterium | reverse complement strand
CGGTATCCCGCTCGAGTCCACCAAGGGCACCGGCGGCGATCTGATACGCCATCAAGGCGCGGCGACGCGGTTCGAGCGACTCCGGCAGGCGCGCCACCCGGGCGTCGAGGGGGCACCCGCGCACGGACGATACGATCCACCCCGTGCGCACCCCCGCCTTCCACGCCGGCCCGCCCGTATCGACCGCGGACACGAGGATTTGCCCCTCGACCAGCCGGACGTCGAAGCCGAGCGCTCCCGAGGCGGCGCCCGACGACTCGCGCCGATCGGGGCTGGCGGCCGCGTCCGAGACCTCCTGCGGAATGATCGAGAAATGCGATTGCCGCAGGCGGCTCACCATATCGGAAAGCACCACCCGCAAATCGCCGCGGGTTTTGGCCGCGGCGGCCCGCGGACGGAGTTCGTCGCGTACCGCACGCCAGTTCACGCCATTGTACGTCGTGTCCCAATGCGTGCGCGCAATGATGCTCCAGGCGGTATCGAAGGTGACGAGCGGGTCGGTGACCGGCGCCGACGCCAGCGAGGCCGCGGGGGCGGCCGGGACGCCGCACGAGGCCGGGACCGCCGCCGCGACCACCCCTCCAGGGGTGGGGGCCGGGCCGCGGGACGCGCAGGCAGTCACGCTGAACATCATGAGCAGCGCCGCCACCGGGCGGGCCGCCTGCAGAGATCGGGCGCTCGGAAAAGCCATCGGGAAGGGCATAGAGGCGAGGGAGCCGTGCGACAGAAGGTAGATTAATGGGGATTAACGTTGTCGGGAACGCCCGATGTTTTCAGAAACAAATTGCCACTGCTCTCCCCGCGGTCGTGTGCAGCACATTACCATGCACTGCTATACCACACTTCCACGTGTTTTCTCCGGATCCCATGTCCGCTCGTCTGCACGCGCTTCACGCTGCCGGTCAGTCCCTCTGGCTGGACTATATCGATCGCACCATGCTCTCCAACGGAGACCTGGCGCGTCGCATCGCCGAGGATGCCCTCACGGGCATGACCTCGAATCCGACCATTTTCGAAAAGGCGTTGGCAGAAGGAGCGGCCTACGACGCACAGCTGGCCACGATCGATGCGGCGCTGTCCGATCGCGAGGCCTTTTTCACGGTGGCCGCGACCGACGTGCGCAACGCGTGTGATGCGTTCCGCGGCGTCTACGACCGAACACAGGGTGTAGACGGCTACGTCTCGCTCGAAGTTTCGCCTGATCTCGCGAAGGACGCCGCCGGTACCGTGGCGGAGGCGCGTCGTCTGTGGGCGATCGTCGACCGCCCGAATCTCATGATCAAGGTGCCGGGCACCGTTGAGGGCGCCGCGGCCATTCGCGAGCTCATCGCCGACGGCATCAACGTCAACGTCACGCTGCTCTTTGCGGTCGACGCACATGCGCGCGTGATCGAAGCGTACATCGCCGGCCTCGAACAGCGCGCCGCCGCCGGCCAGCCCATCGATCGCCTCAGCTCCGTGGCAAGCTTCTTCGTCAGCCGCGTCGATTCCGCCATCGACAAGCAGCTGGCCACGCTTGCGGCCGCGACGCCCGCGAACGCCGACCTGTTGCTCGGACTGCAGGGCAAGGCGGCGATCGCCAACGCCAAGCTCGCGTACCGCCTGTTCACGGCGTCCTTCTCCGGTCCGCGCTGGGCCGCACTCGCCGCACACGGCGCGCGCGTACAGCGTCCGCTCTGGGCGTCGACGAGCACCAAGAACCCGGCGTACCGCGACGTGATCTACGTCGAGGAGCTCATTGGCGCCGACACCGTGAACACGTTGCCGCCGGCCACCCTCGAGGCGTTCCGTGATCACGGCGAAGTTCGTGCATCGGTCACCGAGCAGGTGGCCGAGGCCGATCGTGCCCTGGCCGCGCTGGAAGCGCAGGGTGTCTCGCTGCAGGCGGTAACCGACACGTTGCTAGCCGAAGGACTCGCCTCATTCGAGCAGTCGTTCGTGACGCTGCTCGCCGGCCTTGCGCGCAAGCGCGCCGCGCTCGCCCCCTCTGTCGCCTGATTGCCGCACAATTCCCCTTGGCCACCACCACCCGCGTCATGACCATCTCCCGTACCGGTCCCGAAGGTGCTGCGTCCCCGGCAGCCGACTCCGACTCGATGACCACCCCCTTCAAACGCGCGCATATCCCGCGCACCAAGATCGTCGGGACCCTGGGTCCGTCGAGCAACACGGCGGAGTCCATCCGGGCGCTCGTCGATGCCGGGCTCGACGTGGCCCGCATCAACTTCTCGCACGGCACCCACGAGCAGCATGCGCGGACCATCGCGACGGTGCGCGCCGTGTCGGAAGCGGCGGGACGTCCGGTGGCCATTCTCGGCGACCTGCAGGGACCGCGTATTCGCATCGGGGCCCTGCCGGCGCCGCGCGAACTCGAAGTGGGGAGCACCGTCGTGCTGGTGCCCGAGGAGGTCGCGAGCGGTGATGAGATTCCCATTACCTACGCCGATCTGTGTCATGACGTGAACACCGGCAACCGCGTGCTCATCAACGACGGTCTCTTCGAACTCGTGGTGACGCGCGTCGAAGAGCCACGCGTGTGGTGCACGGTGGTGCATGGTGGCAAGCTCACCAGCAACAAGGGCATGAACCTTCCCGGCATCGCGGTGTCGGCGCCGTCACTTACGGAAAAGGATCGGGCGGACCTCGCCTTCGCGGTGGCGAACGATCTCGACATGGTGGCCCTGAGCTTCGTACGCCGCGCCCAGGACATCGTGGAGCTGCGTGAGCTCATTCCGTCGACGACGTTGGTGGTGGCCAAGATCGAGAAGGACATCGCGCTCGACAACATCGAAGAAATCATGGAGGCCACTGATGCGGTGATGGTGGCGCGTGGTGATCTCGGCGTTGAGCTCCCGTTCGAAGAAGTGCCGATTGCGCAGAAACACATCATTGCGACCGCCAATCGCATGGGGCGTCCGGTCATCACGGCGACCCAGATGCTGGAGTCGATGATCGACAATCCGCGTCCCACCCGCGCCGAAGCCAGCGACGTGGCCAACGCCATTCTCGATGGGACCGACGCGGTGATGTTGTCGGCGGAGACGGCGGCCGGGCACTACCCGCGTCTCGCCGTGGAAGCGATGCGGCGCATCATCCACGAAATCGAAACGCGCCCGCGTCCCGGCTCTCACAGCCGCGCGGACCGTCGCGTAGTGGCGGGCGTGAACACCGAAGAAGCGATCGCGGCGGCGACCGTGGCGGCGGTGCGCATGCTCGAAGCGCCGCTGGTCGTCGTGTTTACCAAGAGTGGATTTACGGCGCGCATTGTGTCGTCGCACCGCCCGTCGGTGCCCATTCTCGCCCTCACCGACGAGCCGCGCGTGTGCCGGCAGCTCGCACTGGTGTGGGGGGTGGTCCCGCGCCTCGTCCCCACGGCACGCGGCTACGACCACATGGTCGCGATGGCGCTGCGCGAGGCGCTCGATCTCAATCTCGTCACCAAGGGTGATCGCGTGCTCGTCACCGCCGGCGTGCCGTTCGACGTGCCGGGAACGACGAACCTGCTCAAGGTCGAGACCGTTTGATCATGCGCCGGCGCCCTATGCGCCCGCATGCCGGCCACGGACGTCGTCGCTGACGGCGTCCGTGCGTCTCATTTTCCTCGGCACCGGCACCAGTTTTGGCGTGCCGCAAATCGGCTGCGGCTGCGCGGTCTGCCATTCGGCCGACCCGCGCGACCGGCGCACCCGTTGTGGGGTGGTGATACAGGCGCCGAACGGCACCACGCTTTTGGTGGACACGCCGCCTGAGCTGCGCCTGCAACTCGTGGCAGCCGGCGTCGCCTCGGTCGACGCCGTGCTCTTCACGCACGAGCACGCCGATCACATTCACGGCATCGACGATCTGCGCGCCTTCTCCATTCGCCGCGCGACGCCGCTGCCGCTGTACGCCGAGGCGACAACGTTCGCCACGCTCGAAGCGCGCTTTCCGTACATCTTCGACGATGGGTTCCGCCCGCTCCCGGGCACGACGCGCCCTGAAGGCGCGAAGCATGTCATCGCCCCGGGTGTGCCGTTCGAGGTTCAGGGAACGTCGGTCCTCCCGATTGCCGTACCGCACGGGCGCGCGTCGGTCGTGGGATTCCGTGTCGGCGATCTGGCGTACATCACCGACGCCAAGACGCTTCCCGATGCCGCGCTCGAGGCGCTGGTGGGTGTGCGCGTGCTGATCCTCAATGCCCTGTTGCGCACGTCACATCCTACGCACTTGTCCATCAGCGAGGCGGTGGCGATGGCGCAGCGCGTCGGCGCCGAACGCACGTTCCTCACGCATCTCACGCACGAAAATTTTCATGCGGATCTCGCCGCCGAACTGCCGCCCGGTATCTCACCGGCGCATGACGGATTGGTCGTCGATCTGCCGGAACTCTGACCATGGCCCTGTCTTTCGATTTCACCAACATGATGGCCAGCGCACTCCCACAGGGCGCCGGCATTACGGAAACGCAGTGGACGGAGGCGGCGGCGCCGTTTGCGACGGCGCACGCTGCGGTGCACGCGCGCACGCATGACCTCGGCTTTCTGACGCTCCCGCAGAACACCGCATTGCTCGACTCGTCGCTGGCGGTAGCGGCGCAGGTACAGGGGAAATTCGACGACGTGCTGCTGCTGGGAATCGGTGGCTCGGCGCTCGGTCCCATCGCGCTGCGCACGGCGCTCTGCCCACCGCGCTGGAATGAACTCAACGCGGCGCAGCGCAGCGGCAATCCGCGCCTGCACGTGCTCGACAACGTCGATCCGGCCTCGATCAGCGCCACCCTCGCGCGTCTCGATCTGTCGAAGACGCTCGTGCTCGTCGTCTCGAAGTCCGGCGGCACGGTGGAAACGATGGCGCAGTATCTCATCGTGCGTGAAGCGCTGGCGAACGCCGTTGGCGAAGCGCAGGCGCCCAGACACCTGGTGTTCGTCACCGACCCGGAAGTGGGCGCGCTCCGGCGCATCGCGCGCGCCGAAGGCATCACCACGGTCGATATCCCCGCGAATGTGGGGGGGCGCTTCTCCGTACTCTCACCCGTTGGTATCCTGCCGGCAGCACTCATGGGCATCGATGTGCGCGCGCTGCTCGCCGGTGCCGCGAGCATTACGGCCGACGCACAGAACCCGGAGCTGTCGAAGAATCTTCCGGGTGCCTTTGCCGTGTTGCAGTGGCTTTCTGATCGTCAGCACGGACGCAGTGTGCAGGTCCTCATGCCGTATGCCGATCCGCTGCGCGACCTCGCGCTCTGGTTCGTGCAGCTGTGGGCAGAGTCACTGGGCAAGCTCAAAGCAGACGGCGCATCGGTGGGACCCACGCCGCTGCCCGCGCTCGGCGCCACCGATCAGCACTCGCAAGTACAGCTGTTCATGGAAGGTCCCAAGGACAAAACGGTCACCTTCATTGCGGTGAAGGGACGGGAAGGCGACGGAAAGATTCCTGCCCGTCACGCGGACATTCCCGAGCTTGGCTATCTGGGTGGCCATACGTTGGGTGAGCTCATCGACATCGAACAGCGTGCGACCGCCGGTGCCCTCGCGGCGCGCGGACGTTTCAATGCCACGCTCAGTGTGGACACCGTGGACGCGTGGCATCTTGGCGCCCTGATGCAGCTCTTCGCGTTGGCTACCGCGTACGCCGGCGAGCTGTACGGCATCAACGCCTTTGATCAGCCTGGTGTGGAGCTCGGCAAGCAATTCGCCTACGCCATGCTTGGCCGCAGCGGGAGCGAAAAGGCACGTGAAGAATGGGATGCGCTCCCGAAGCCAGATCCGCGGTGGGCCATGTAACGGCTGCATGCCGTTCTCGGGAATACGAGTTTGAAACGGCGCCGGGGCAAATTGCTCCGGCGCTTTGCCGTGGCTGTGATGCGACCTTGGTCGGATGTAGAGGTTGGAAATCACGTCGATACTGGGAAGGTGAGGTGCTTCACGGCAGCCGAAAGGCGGCGGAGCATCCACTCACACTCCCCTGCTCATGCGATTCTCTCAGTGGCCCATTGCGCGGAAGCTCGCGCTCCTCTGCCTGGCCTTCGGGCTGGTGCCCGTCGCCCTCGTCGCGACCTTCATCTTGAATCGCTCGACGAACACCGTGCGCGAGCGAACTGCCGACCGGCTCCGGGAAGCCGCGGGCCACGTTGCCGACAAGATCGATCGCAATCTCTTTGAACGGTATGGCGATGTGCAGGCGTTCGGCTTCAACGAAGTCGTGCGCGATTCATCGCAATGGTACAAGACAGGATCGCAGTCCAATCGTATTGCCGATCGCATGAACGCCTATGTGGCGGCGTACGGCCTGTATCCCATTACGCAGCTCGTCGATCCCTCGGGGCGTGTGATGGCGGTGAACGATCTCAATGCGACGGGGACAGCAATCAATACCTCCCCGTTGATGTCGGTGTCACACGCCAACGAATCGTGGCTCGCAGCGTGCATGTCCGGGCAGTTCACCCGCACGATGGCTCACAGCGCGAAGGGCAATACCGCAGCAACGGGCACGATCATCGAAGCGGCGCATACGAACCGCGCCATGACCACGGTGTTCGGCGACAATGCGGAACAGGTGATTGGCTTCGCCGCACCCGTGCGCGGCGCCAACGGTCGCACCATCGGCTGCTGGCGCAACTTGGCGTCGGTCTCCCTGGTGCGTGGCATCCTGGCCGACGCACAGTCGTCGCTGGTTGCCGCCGGCTACGCACACGTCGTCCTCACCGTCGTGGACAGCACGGGGCGGCCGCTCACGAGCGTCGGAGACAGCGCTCTCGTGCCGACGTTGCTCGAAACGATGAAAACCGATGGTGCCTTGACCACGTTGCTTGCCGGCCAGTCGGGCACGCAGCAGAGTGATATCGGCGGCACCGCCACGCAGGTGGCCTACGCGCACCTCACCGGCGCCCTCGGGTATCCCGGCATGAACTGGGGGGTGCTCATCTCGGTGCCCCAGCGCGAAGTCGATGCCGCGGCCAACATCAGCGCGCTGCGCTACTCCGTCATCGGGGTCGGCGCCATCATCGGCGTCTGCATCGTGCTCATCGCCATGTGGATCGGGCGTCGTCTCGCGAAGCCCGTGCGCGACATGGCCGACGTCGCGGCCGCGGTTGCCGTCGGGCGCACCGACCGCACCGCTTCGTGGCTCTGGCAGGACGAGATCGCACAGGTGGCCAACTCGCTCAACGATATCGTCGCCGCACAACGGCAGCTTGCCGAAACGGCGAACGCGCTGTCGCGTGGTGATACCTCGGCACAAACCGTCGTACGCTCGGCAGACGACGCCCTGGGGCGCTCCTTCGGAACGCTGCGCGACACGTTCGCCGCATTGACCACGGAAGTTGACGGGCTCATTGGCGCCGCGCGCGCCGGACAGCTCTCGCATCGTGGCAATGCTCGCCGCTTCGAGGGAGCCTTCCACGGACTGGTGTCAGGATTCAACGACGCACTCGACGCGATGACGATGCCCGTCGCTGAGGCGCGTGTGGTGCTTGGCCGCGTGGCGGAACGCGATCTGCGGGCCCGCATGACTGGCACCTATCAGGGCGATCACGCCGCACTGGCGACCAGCGTGAACACCGCGGTGTCCGATCTCTCGGCGGCCCTGCTCGATGTGCGCAGCGAAGCGGAAGGCATCGTCAGTGCGACGCAGCAGATTGCCGCCGCCGCACAGGAGCAGGCGAACGGCGCGGCGCGTCAGGCCGAGCTGTTGCAGCATGTGAATACCGAAGTGAGCGTGCAGCGCGGCAGCAGTGCTACGGCGGCGCAGAACACCCGGCAGCTGGCGGCGCTGGTGGCGGCGACGAACACGGCCGCGGTCGAAGGGCGTACTCGAGTCGAAGAAGTGGCGCAGGCGCTCGAGGTCATCCGGGCCCGCGCCACCGATACGCAGAAGATCGCGCGAAACATCGAGCAGATCTCTTTCCAGACGAACCTTCTCGCGCTCAACGCCGCGGTGGAAGCGGCACGTGCGGGCGAGGCCGGAGCGGGCTTTGCAGTGGTGGCCGAGGAGGTGCGCGCGCTGGCTCGTCGTGCCGCCGAGGCCGCCAAGGAAACGCAGGACGTCATTGAAGGGGCCGTGGACGCGGTCGCCGACGGTGTACGCGTCGGGGCGACGGCATTGACGACCCTCCGCGGGATCGAGACGCAGGCAGACGAAGCGGCACAGCTGGTGGTCGGTCTCGACAGCGCCGCGACGGCACAGGCTCGCGGGTTGCAGGCGATCGATGAACAGACGGGGCAGGTGTCGGACTTGACCAGCTCGAGTGCCGCCAACGCCGAGGAAACCGCCGCTGCCGCCGAAGAGATGTCGGGGCAGGCCGGCAGTCTGCAGGCGCTGGTCGAGCGGTTCATGCTCGCGCAGTCGTCTCCTGCGGCCGTCCCGGCACGGTGGGGGCAGCCGGTGGGCGGTCGCCGCGCGTGGAATGATCGCGCGGCAAGCCACGACGAGGCGATGGTCGGCGCCGGCTCCGGAAGTGACGACATCTTCTAACGGCTGAGATGGTCGTTCCGGGCCCCGGGACCGCCACCAGCCCCAAGCAAGCCGACGAGCAAGGCGGGAAGATCAGTCCGGCGCCCGATTTTCTGGGCGCCGGACTTGCCGCATGTATCCACAGAGTGGGAACTTTCGCGGGCAGGCTGTGCGCGCATTCCGAACCCCGATCACTCCCCATGTCTGACTCTACGATCAATTCGGCGACGCTTGTTGGCGGCGCCGTCACTGTGGCCAACGGCTCCGTGCACGTGCACGACGCCGCGGCGCTCGCGACCGACAAGCTGGATGCCTTGGTTCACCAGGCCGTATTCGGCGCCACCGAAGGCGAGCGCGATTATGCGCGCTGGGTGATCTGGGAAATCGGCCAGCACGTGGGTGTGCGTCCGGCCTCCATTCACCAGTTGTATGTGGCGCGCGGCGAAGGGAAGTGCAGCGGCTTCACGGTCCCGGCCATGAACATTCGTGCCATGTCGTACGACACGGCGCGCGCCATCTTCCGCACGGCGATCAAGCTCGATGCCGGCGCGTTCATTCTCGAAATCGCGCGTTCCGAGATCGCGTACACTGAACAGCGCCCCGCCGAGTACGTCACGGTCATGCTCGCGGCGGCACTGCGCGAAGGCTATCGCGGCCCGCTGTTCATCCAGGGCGATCACTTCCAGGTGAACCACAAGAAGTACGCGGTCGATCCGGTCACCGAAGTGAATGCCGTGAAGGCGCTCGTCACCGAAGCGGTGGCCGCCGGCTTCTACAACATCGACGTCGACACGTCCACGCTCGTCGATCTCTCCAAGGCCACGCTCGCCGAACAGCAGCGTCTGAATTACGAAGTGTGCGTCGACATCACGCGTTTCGTGCGCGCGGCCGAACCGGCTGGTGTCACCATCTCGGTGGGTGGAGAAATCGGCGAAGTCGGTACCGAGAACTCCACGCCGGAAGAGCTCGAAGCGTTCATGGAAGGATTCAACGCGACGCTCGCGGCGCAGGCGCCCGGCATGGCTGGCCTCTCCAAGATCTCGGTACAGTCGGGCACGTCGCACGGTGGTGTCGTGTTGCCCGATGGCAGCATCGCCGATGTCGCGCTCGATCTCGACACGCTCGAAACGCTGTCGAAGCTCGGCCGTGACAAGTACGGCATGGCGGGCGCTGTGCAGCATGGTGCGTCCACGCTTCCCGATGCGGCCTTCAGCAGTTTCCCGCAGCGTGAAACGGCGGAAATCCACCTCGCGACCAACTTCCAGACGATGGCGTTCGATCATCTGCCGCCCGAGTTGCTGCAGGAGATCTACGCGTGGCTGGACGTGAACGCGAAGGACGAGCGCAAGGCGACCGACAGCGATGCGCAGTTCTACTACAAGACGCGCAAGAAAGCGATCGGGCCGTTCAAGAAGACGTTGTGGGCGTTGCCGGCAGAGCTGCGCGCGAAGCTGGGCGCGGCCTACGACGCCAAGTTCACCTTCCTCTTCACGCAGCTCGGGATCAGCGGCACGAAGAAGTGGGTGGAGCAGTTCGTGACCGCGCCGGTGCAGCATCGCCCGCTGCCCACGGGAGCCTCTACGATCATCGCAGCGCCCGACGACGCGGATCTTTCGGACTGAGTCGTCAGTACTGATGGTTGGGTCGTGTCTGGCGTTTGCCTTGCACGACCCGCCCTCGGGACCCTGAACCTGCTGGAGGTCATATGGCACGCGACAGCTACGACGACGACCGCGTGGTCGTTATCGAGAAGGACAGCACGAACGGGATCGGCATGCTGCTGCTGGGCTTGGCAGTCGGCGCTGGTGCCGCCCTGCTTTTCGCGCCGGCCAGTGGTCGGGAAACGCGCGAGCGCATTTCGCGGGAAGCGCGTCGCGCCGGTCGGCGTGTGAAGGACATGACCGACGAACTCGGCGATCGGGTGGCCGATCAGGTGGAGCGCGCCCGTTTTTCCGTCGATGAGCGGGTGGGACGGGCCAAGGATGCGGTGCAGTCACGCGTCGACGCCGTCAACGATGCGGTCTCCGCCAGTCGCACTGCGGCGTCACACGCGCGGGCAGATATCGAGCGTGCGGTGGAGCACAGCAAGCAGGCCTATGCCGATGGGCGACGCGCGTATGGTGAGCGGACGCGCCGTGCCTCCGGTGCGCCTGGCGCCATGAGCGAAGAGCCGCATGCGCGCAACGAAGCGGAAGGGGCCGAAGACGGAGTTGCTGGCCAGGGCTGAGTCCTGGTGGGACATCCTTCGGCGTGTCTGGCAACAGAGCGCCGAAGACAACGTCCCATTTCTCGCGGGCGGGCTGGCCTTCAACATCCTGCTCGCCCTCGTGCCGTTTGTGCTGCTCCTCATTTCCGGACTCTCCTTCCTCCTGGGAAGCGAGCCCGCCGAAGCGGCCGCTACCGTCACGTCACTCGTCGAGCAGCTGCTCCCCAATGACTCGGTGGCCGCCGGCGAACTGCTGCGTGGCATAATCACCGATGTGATGAGCACCCGCGGTGCCGTCACGATCTACTCCGCCATTGGTTTTGCGTGGTTCTCCACGCGGCTCTTTGGGTCGCTGCGCAGTGTCCTCGCGCTGATCTTCGACGGCACCGACCGCGGTATCGTCGCCGGCAAGCTCTTCGACCTGGTCGCGACCGCGATAGCGACGATCGCCGTCGTGGTGTACGTCGTCTTCTCCGCGTATCTCGATCTGGCGGCGACGCGCGGCTTCGAGCTGCTGCGCGAATCCGGATTGATGCCGGAGGCGATGAGTGGTGTCGAATACCTCGTCGGACGTGTCCTCGCGTTGGCACTCGTGCTGGCGCTCTTCTACGCGCTCTATCGTGGCTTGCCACGCCGACGCCCCACCGTCCGGGTGGCTGCGGTCGCCGCCATCACGGCTACGGTGCTGTTCGAGCTGGCGCGACATGCCTTCACACTGCTGGTTGGCGCCGCCGACCCCAGTTCGCTGTATACCGGCACCATTGCGGCCATCGTGGCGGTCGTCTTCTGGACCTATTACGGCGCCTTTCTGTTTCTCATCGGCGGCGAAGTCGCGCAGGCGTACGACCTGCGCCGTGGTGAGCTCGCCTTGCTGCAAGCCAGCGAAGACGACGCACGCGGCGTAACTGCTCCGGAGGTCATCGCGCGCGCCAAGCCGACGCCGCGGTCGTCGCCTCGTTCCTCTCCGCGCTCCAAATCCTGATCATGTCACACGCCACGCCCATCGATCTCCGCAGCGATACGGTCACCCGTCCCACCACCGCGATGCGACAGGCGATGGCGAACGCGGAGGTCGGTGACGATGTCCTCGATGGCGACCCCACCACGCAGCAGTTGGAAGCGCTCGTTGCCGAACGACTGGGAAAGGAAGCGGCGCTCTTCTTCCCCAGTGGCTCCATGGCCAATCAGGCGGCCATCTGGGTGCACACGCGCCCCGGCACCGAACTGCTCTGCGACGCCGATGCGCATATCTACCGATGGGAGATCGCCGCGGTGGCCGGGCTCTGCGGCGTGCAGTGCCACCCGGTACAAGGGCAGGGGGCACTGTTCAATGTGGACGATCTGCGGGGACATCTCCGCGCCCCGTCCATTCACGCCCCCGAGCCGTCGCTGGTGTGCCTGGAGAATACGCACAACGGTGCCGGCGGTGCCGTGACGTCGCTGGCCGATATGCAGGCCATGCAACAGCTGGCCGCCACACACGGTCTCCCGGTGCATCTCGATGGAGCGCGACTGTGGAACGCGGCCACGGCACTGCAGTTGCCGATCAGTGCGCTCGCCGCCTGCGCCGACACCGTCATGGTCAGCTTCTCCAAAGGACTCGGCGCGCCGGTCGGCGCGTGCCTCGCGGGGCCGGCGGCGTTCATCAGCAAAGCGCATCGGGCACGCAAGCGCTTTGGCGGCGGCATGCGGCAAAGCGGCATTCTCACGGCGGGCGCACTCTTCGCGCTCCAACACCACTACGATCGCCTCGCGGAAGACCACGCCAGTGCCACGTATCTCGCCCAGGTCGTCGAGGGTGCCGGCGGTGCACGGGTGGTGATGCCGCACACGAATATCGTCATGATCGACTTGCCGACGCGGCGGGCCGCGGAGGTGGTGGCGCGCGCGCGTGAGCTCGGGGTTCGCATCTCCGAGTGGCATCCAGGTCGCGTTCGCGCCGTCACACATCTGGATGCGCCGGCGGGCGTGGTTGCCACGGCGGCGGCGCTCATTCGGCAGGCGCTCGAAGAAGTCCTGGTGAGCTGAGGTTCCCAAGGCGGGTGGCTCTGGGTATCTTCAAGGTGCTCCGGGTCCCGGAGGGCGTCAGACCGCCAAATCGGTCAGGACCCCGAAGGTAGCAGCCGCACGTGGACCCTGTCGTCGCTTCGTCAGGCCCGGAGTACTGCGCACGGGAGGATTCGCTCGAAAGAGCGGACCTCCCGTGCGCTATTTTATGCCCGGCGTTGTGCGGCGCCCGTACGCACGCACCGTCGTGACGTCAGAACGCGCGCCCCGTCGAGACATACGGGCCGGCGTTGTGCCAGGACGCGTTTCCCTGACTGTAACCAACGCTCATCCAGCGGCCGGAGGCGGCCGTATAGGTGACCGTGCCCGTGCGATAGCCGTAGAAGTTGGTGCCCGAAAGCCACGTCCCGGACAGCCGCACCGGTCCCACCGCTTCCCATGCCGTAAGCGTCACGCCGCGCTGATCATCGCCGCTGCTCGTGTTGCGGCCGACGAGTGAATAGGTCCCTACGGAGATCGACCCGGCCGCATGCTCCGACTGGTGAATGCGACTGTCGAGCGATACGAAGGCGAGGCCGTAGTGATCGGCGTTCTTGCGCAGGGCCACGAGTGATTGCGCGCCCACCGACAGGATCAGACGGTGCGTGGTGTCGCGAAGGGCACGCCACTTCACGCTCGGCTGGAACGCGGTCGTCCCGCCCGCCGTGTGGCTGTAGTAGGAGAGGCCGGCGCCGACCTCGATATTGTGGGAAAGGCCGCGGTAGGCGCGGGGGTTGAGCCACAACCATCCGCCACTACTGGCGGGGGCTACGTAGGACAGGGCGTCCAACGCGTATTGTTTGTGGCCGGTGGCGGTGATATCACCATCGAAGGTGGACTGGGCTGACAGCGATGGCGTCGTCGCCAGCATCAGGGCGGCCGTGAAGCCGGCCCCGATGCATCGCATGCGGGGTGTTCGCACTACGTCTCCGTGAGGGGGTGGTCTCAAGGAGTGTCGGAGGCAAAACCCGTCGCTTGAAAGGGACCAAAGGCCTACCGTCCCCGTTCCGGGGCGTCCGGTCGTCAGGAGCTACCGGGGCCGACTAAATTCCAAGAATGTCCCTCGCCCTTGCCCGGAAATACCGCCCGCGGAACTTCGCGACCGTCGCGGTGCAGTCCCACGTTGCCAATACCCTCAAGGGGGCTATTGCGCGGGGGCGTGTCGCGCACGGCTATCTGCTCTGCGGTCCCCGCGGAACCGGCAAGACGACGCTGGCCCGTGTGCTGGCCATGGCGCTCAATTGCGAGCGACGCGGCGAACCGGAGCTGGCTGGGGAGCCCTGCGGCGAGTGCCAAAGCTGTCAGCGCATCTGGAGCGGGTCCGCGTCGTTGGATGTCGTCGAGATCGACGCCGCCTCCAACGGTGGTGTCGCCGATGCGCGCGAACTGCGCGAGCGCGCCATGTACGCGCCGTCGGGTGATGACCGCTACAAGGTGTACATCATCGACGAAGCGCACATGCTCTCGCGCGATGCGTGGAACGCCTTGCTCAAGGTGCTCGAGGAGCCACCGCCACGTGTGGTGTTCGTGTTTGCGACCACCGAAGCGCAGAAGGTGTTGCCCACCGTCATTTCGCGTGTGCAGCGCTTCGATCTCAAGCGTATCGGGCCGTCCGAGATTCGGGAGCGCCTGGCCGCGGTGCTCACGCAGGAAGGCGTGCGCTTTGAAATCGACGCGCTGGCCATGATTGCCGCGGCCGCCGACGGCGGGCTGCGCGATGCGCTGTCGCTCACCGATCAGGTGCTGTCGCTGGGCGACACGGCTGATGTCACGGCCGAGCATGTGCGCGTGGCGCTCGGGCTGGTACCGGAAGAAGAGTTCCTCGGGCTCCTCGACATCATTGCCGAACGCCGCGCGGCCGATGTGTTTCCCGCGGTACAGCGACAGGTGGACGGAGGAGTCGATCTGCAGCTGTTGCTGGCGGGGCTTGGGCGCATGTTGCGCGCGCTCATGGCCATGGGGTTGGGGGGAACGCCACCGGAGCTGTCGGAGCGGCTACGCGCCGAGCTGGAGCAGCGCAAGAAAGCGCTGCCGCCCAGTGATGTGCTGCGTATGCTGCACGCGCTGCTCGAGCTCGAACCCATGTACCGCAAGAGCGGACAGCCGCAGCTGCTGCTCGAAACATTGCTCGTGCGCTTCGCCCTGCTCGACCGCACCGTCGAACTTGAAGACGTTCTCAAGGGATTCGGCGCTGGCAGTCATGACGATCCGCCGCCGAGGCGCGTCGCGCACGACTCACGGGTGGCATCGGCACACGCGCTGCCGCCGTCGCCGCCAGCGGCGATCGCCCCCGCGTTGTCGAGCGCGTCGCTAAGCGCACCGTACACACTGCCCAGTCCGTCACGGACGGCCTCGCAACAGGTCGCCGCGGCGGCCGCCGCCGCACAGACGTCGGCCAACGCGCTCCCGCCACGCCGTGCCACGAGCGGTGCGGTGCCGTCGCTCGAACAGGTGAAGAGCAACTGGAGCGCGGTTTCCGACACCATTCGGCAGAACGGGCGCGGCATGCTCGCGCAGGCCGTGCAACGGCTCGTGCCCATGCAGATCAGCGCTGAAGGCGCGCTCGTGCTGGGTCACGACCCCAACGACGATACGTTCTCGAAGGCGGTCGACGGCGCCCGCCCCGACGTGCTCGCCGCGCTGCAAACCTGCTTTGGCGGCATTCGCTCATTCAGCGTGCAGGCGAGCGGAGCCGCCGCGGCCGTGGTGCCACAGGCCTCTCGCGCTCCCACCAAGCGACTCACGGCGCACGACGTGCAGCAACAGCGTACCGAACAGCTTGCCGCGAAGGATCCGCTGCTCGATGCCGCGGTGAAGGCGCTGGATCTGGAACTGCTGGACTGATCGGCGGCTTTGACGTCGCGGCGCGCGACCACGACGTCTGCCGGAACACTTACGAACATCTACTCGAGTCGTCATGGACATCTTCAAAATGCTGGGCCAGTTCAAGGACATGCAGGCCCGGATGCAGAGCATGCAGGAAGAGATGGGACAGAAGACCTTCAGCGCCCTCGCCGGTGGCGGCATGGTGAGCGCGGATGTCGACGGCAAGATGCAGCTCAAGCGCATCCAGATCGATCCGTCGATCATGTCCGACAAGGACATGGTGGAAGATCTCATCGTCGTGGCGGTGGCCGAGGCGCAGAAGAAGGCCGCCGAAGCGATGCAGATGGAGTTGTCAAAGGTGACGGGCGGCATGGAGCTGCCGTTCAAGCTGCCGTTCTGATCACGCCGCCTGTTCATCGCACGCGTGTCCATCATCGACGAACTCACGAGTGAGCTGGCTCGGTTACCCGGCATCGGCCGGAAGACCGCGCTGCGCTTGACGTACCACCTGTTGCGTCAGCCGGCGTCGCAAAGCCGCAAGCTGGCCGAGGCGCTGGTGGCGCTCACCGAGCGCGTGCGGCAGTGCGATCGGTGCTTCAATCTCACGGAAAGCCCGCTCTGCCGGCTGTGTGCCGACCCGCGTCGCGATCCGTCGGTGATTTGCGTGGTGGAAGAAGCGAGCGACATCGCGTCGATCGAGCGTGCCGGGGAGTTCCGCGGCTTGTATCACGTGCTCGGTGGGCGTCTGTCGCCGCTCGACGGGGTGGGCCCGGATGACCTCACGATCGGGGCGCTGCTGGCACGCATCGAGCCCGAGGGGGTACAAGAGGTCATTCTGGCCACGAATCCGTCGCTCGAAGGCGAGGCGACGGCGTTGTATTGCCAGCGGCAACTTGCCGCCCGCTCGGTCCGGATCACGCGCATTGCCCGTGGCCTCCCGGTGGGCGGCGACCTCGAATACGCCGACGGGGTGACGATCGCGCAGGCGCTCTCCGCCCGTCGGGAAATGCTCTGAACCGGGAGACGAAGGTGGCATTCCGAGTACGCAGGGACAACAACTGGAGTGCGCTGGGGCTCGTGGGGCTCGGACTGGCCGTCGGGGCGGCGGTCGGGCTTGCGGGGTGGAGTCTGGCCCAGCGCCGTCACCGCCGGAGCCTCTTTTCTCCCGATAAGTTCAAGCGACTGGCCGCACTCGGTTACCTTCGCGCCCATCCGAGCGTAGATAGTGCGCGGCTCCTTCGTGACTATCTGCACTGGGAGCCGCACCCGCTGCTGCGTCGCAAGGCCCGAGGGGTTCTGCGCCGGACGGAGCGGGCGTTACGTTCCTAGTTCCGCAGTCGCGGCTTGCCAGTCTCAGCTGACGCGTTATTGTCACAGGACAGGCATTCCGTCCCTGGTCACCGGTCACTCCTGCATTCATGCCCATCGGCGCCGCTACCTGGTCGTTCACCGAGGACGATTTCGGGGCCATCACGATCACTCTGCAGCGGTTCCTGTACGACGCCAAGGCGCGCTGTGCGCTCCTCGTCGACCGGAGCGGGCAACTCGTGGCCACCGTCGGTGAGCCGCCCAACTTCGATGCGACGGCTTTCGCCACGCTCACCGCCGCCGATTTCAGCGCCAATGACCAGCTGGCCCGCCTCATCGGCGAGAGCGACTTCAACGTCCTCTTCCATCAGGGCGAAAAGGAATCCATGTACCTGGCCGACATCGCGCGGCGGGTCATTCTCGTGGTGCTCTTCGACAACCGCACGACGCTCGGACTTGTTCGCCTGCGCATGAAATCTGCCGTGGACGAACTCACACGGACCTTCGAAGGCGTCTTCGCGCGCGGCAGTGCGCGTGACGCCGCCCCTCCCGGCTTTCTCGCCGGCGCGGAAGACGAGATCGACCGCTTGTTTCAGTAACGGAGTCGGTCGATGTCGATGATCAATTATGCGTCCCGCGAGATCAACTGTAAGATCGTGTTCTACGGTCCCGGACTCGGCGGCAAGACGACCAATCTCGAATACGTCTACGGCAAGGTGTCGCCCAACACCCGCGGCAAGCTCATTTCGCTCGCCACGGAGACGGAGCGCACGCTGTTTTTCGATTTCCTGCCCGTGGATCTCGGCACCATCCGTGGCTTCAAGACCCGCTTCCACCTCTACACGGTGCCCGGGCAGGTCTACTACAATGCGTCGCGTAAGCTCATCTTGAAGGGCGTCGACGGCGTGGTGTTCGTGGCCGACTCCCAGGCGGAGCGGGCCGAAGCCAATTTGGAGTCGATGCAGAACCTGTATGACAACATGGCGGCGTATGGGTACGACCTCACCCGCATGCCGTTCGTCATTCAGTACAACAAGCGCGATCTTCCCAACGCGGCGTCCGTGGCGGAACTGCAAGCCATGCTGAATCCGGGGTGGGAGGTCACGGATCCCACGCGGATGCGGCCCTTGGCCGATCCGTTCCGCGCCGGCGATTATCTGGTGAATCAACTGCCCACCGGCGAGTGGGTAGAGCGTGTTCCGTATTTCGAAGCGGTGGCCGTGACTGGCGACGGCGTCTTCGATACTCTCAAGGCCGTTTCCAAGCTGGTGCTCAAAACACTGGCGTAGCCCCGCAGCCGTGAACCTTCCGAACGCAATCACGATGGGCCGCATTGCCCTGACGCCGCTGATTGCGTGGCTCCCGTTCACGACGTCGTGGAGTGCGCGGCTCTTTGCCTTCGTGCTCTTCCTCGTGGCTGCCGTCACCGACTATTGGGACGGCCATCTCGCCCGCTCGCGCAATCTCGTCACCGACCTGGGGCGCTTGCTCGACCCGCTCGCCGACAAGCTGCTGCTGCTGGCGACGCTCATCCCCATGTACTTCCTGCAGCGGCACTACCAGTTCGTCGTCACGGGCGAGCCGGTGGGGCAGATCAGCCCGTTCCTCTTCGAGACACCATTCGGTCGCGTGAGTCTGCCGCTCTGGATCGTGCTCGTCGTGCTGGGCCGCGAAGCGTTCATGACGATCTTCCGGCAGGTCGCCGCCCGCCGCGGCCTCGTCATTTCCGCCATCGGCCCCGCCAAATGGAAGACGACCTTCCAGAGCATCTGGATGGGCGCCGCGTACTTCTGGTTCTTCGCCTTCACCTTGGCCGAACACCGGCAATGGCTCGGCGATCGCTCGTGGCAGGCCTTCGCCTGGTTCAACGGCTTCGTAGGCGTCGTGAGCATGACCGGCGCCGTGGTGCTCACGGTGTACTCGCTCTGGCTGTATCTGCGGCGGTATGGCGGGCAGGTGCTGCGGGCGGCTTGACCAACTGCGGTTCGACTACGGGTGGCTGGTCCGGCGGTCCACTTCGTACGAATCGAGCCCTCAGGAAGAAGAACGCAAGAGCGAAGGACGAAGCGCGGTTCCGTCCACTTGCAAACCGCGTTTTGGGTTCTGGTGAACGGCACCGCGCTTTTTCCTGTGCGCTTACGTTCTTTCCCCTGAGGGCTAGTGCCGTGGCTGGTAGACCGCCGGACCAGCCCCCCGTTGTTCAGCCCCCCCTCGTTGTTCATCCAGTCCCACCCGTCGGTTACGTTTCGCGCATGAACCTCGAAATCGTGACCATCGGCGACGAGCTGCTTCTCGGCTTCACCATCGATACCAATGCTGCGCATCTGGCGCGCGAATTGGCGGCGCTCGGTGTGCGCATCGTACGTCGCACCACCTGCGGCGATGATGCCACGAGCATTCAGTCGGCGGTGCGTGATGCGCTCGACCGCACGGGCGCGGTGATCACCACCGGCGGCCTCGGCCCCACCGCCGACGACATGACCAAGCCGGCGATCGCCGAGCTGTTCGGGCAGCCCATGGTGCTCGATCCGCAGATTCTCACCAACCTGCAGGAACGCTGGCGCAAGCGCTTCAATCACGAGTTGCCGGTGAGCAACCACCAGCAGGCCATGGTGCCGCAGGACGCGACCATTCTCACCAACAACTTCGGATCGGCACCGGGGATCTGGCTCGAAGACGAGCGTGGTCGCTGGGTGGCGATGCTGCCCGGAGTGCCGCGCGAAATGCGAGGGATGCTCGCCGACACGATCATGCCGCGCCTTCGTGATCGCGTGCCTGCCGGTGGTGCCGTGATTCGCAGTCGCACGTTGCGCACCGCGAACATCGCCGAATCGGCGCTGGCGGATCGGCTGGGTGAGTTGGCGCGGGGGGTCGACGGGTTGTCGCTCGCCTATCTGCCAGGAAGCGACGGCGTCGATTTGCGGCTCACGAGCTGGGATCGCGACGCGCGCGCCACCTCGGCGGCACTCGACAGGGCCGCAGCGCTCGTGCGCGAAAAGGTGGCGCCATTCGTGTACGGCGAAGGCGACGACGATCTGGCCGCGCTCATGCTGGCGGAATGCGCCGCGCGTAACGCCACCCTCGCCGTCGCCGAAAGCTGCACGGGCGGCATGCTCGGCATGCGCCTCACAGCCGTGCCGGGCTCGAGCCGCACGGTACTCGGTGGAACCATTGCCTATGCCAACGAGGTAAAAACCCGTGAGCTCGGCGTGCCGGCGGCGGTAATCGCCGACCATGGCGCGGTGAGCGAACCGGTGGCGCGCGCCATGGCCACGGGGGTCCGTCTGCGCTTCGGCAGCACGATCGGCCTCGGGATTACCGGCATCGCCGGCCCCGATGGCGGCACGCCGGAAAAGCCGGTCGGGACGGTCTGGGTGGCCGTGGACATCGACGGCGATGTGCACGCAGTCCGCGCCACGCTGCCGGGCGATCGCCATGAAATCCGATGGCGGGCGGCCCAGTTGGTGCTCGATCGCCTCCGTAAGGCCTTTTCGCGCGACATGGATGCCACGGGGTGGACCTCGCGCAGTTGAGGCGTCAGGCGGGCGATACGGGGCGGCAACAGGGCACGTCCTGACGCTGGCGGCTTGAGTCGGACCCCGAATTTCCAGAAGTTACATCGAACGGTTTACGCATTCCGGGCCACCGGTCCGGTAACTTTGGGCAGCCCCGTCCGTACGGGGCCTTATCACCGCCGTCGCGGCCAGCGACGCGGATTTCCGGTTGCATCCAGGAACACCATGACTGACGACATTTCGAACGCGGACGCAGCACTCGATCCGGCTCTCGAAGTGGAGGGCGCGGAGCAGGCGCCGGCCACGGAAGGCAGCGCGGACGACCGTCAGCGCGAGATCGACGACCTGAAGGACAAGCATCTCCGACTTGCCGCCGAATACGACAACTTCCGCCGTCGTGCCGTGAAGGAACGGCAGGAAGCCGGCTGGCGCGCGCAGGGAGAACTGGTGCGCGGACTCATCGACGCGATCGATGACATCACCCGCTTCGCGCACGTCGATCCCACGACGGTCGACAGCAAGACCGTCGTCGACGGCG
>JAIXTI010000201.1 GCA_027484025.1 bacterium | reverse complement strand
GTGCCCTTCTGCCTGAGCCCCTGCTTCTATTGCGGCTGCACGCGGATCATCACCCGCGACAAGCGGCGTGGCGCGCACTACCTGGAGCAGCTGAAGCAGGAAGTCTCGTTGAAGGCGGCCGGCTTCGACCGCAGCCGCGAGGTGCTCCAGCTGCATCTGGGCGGCGGCACGCCGAACTTCCTGTCGCCGGAGCAGATCGGCGAGCTGGTCCGGCACCTCGGCGAGTGCTTCACTTTCAGCAGCAGCCCGCGCCGCGATTTCTCGATCGAGCTGGACCCGCGCAGCGTCAGCCCGGCCGACATCGCCGCACTGGCCGCGATCGGCTTCAACCGCGCCAGTCTGGGCGTGCAGGACTTTGATCCGGAGGTCCAGGCCGCGGTCAACCGCGAGCAGGGCGTGGCAGAGACTCTGGCGCTGATCGACGCCGCGCGGGCCGCAGGCTTTGCCTCGGTCAACGTCGACCTGATCTACGGCCTGCCCGGCCAGAGCGTCGAGGGCTTCGGCCGGACGCTGGACACCGTGCTGGCCGCCCTGCCCGACCGACTGGCGATCTACGGTTACGCCCACCTGCCGCAGCTGTTCAAGGCGCAGCAGCGCATCGACCCGGCCCAGCTGCCCAGTGCCGCCACCCGGCTCGAGCTGCTGGGGCTGGCGATCAACAAGCTCACCGCCGCCGGCTACCACTACATCGGCATGGACCACTTCGCCCGGCCGGGCGACGATCTGTCGCGCGCCCACGCCGAAGGCAGCCTGCACCGCAACTTCATGGGCTACACCACTCACGCCGAAACCGACCTGGTCGGCTTCGGCATGAGCGCGATCAGCAAGATCGACGACAGCTACAGTCAGAACCTCAAAGCCCTGCCCGAATGGGAAGCCGCCGTCGACGCCGGCCACGTGCCGCTGTGGCGCGGCGTGCAGCTGAGTGCCGACGACCGCATCCGCGCCGACGCGATCCAGCGGCTGATGTGTCAAGACCGCCTCGACCTCGACGCCCTCGGCAGCACCCACGCCATCGACGCCGGCGCCTACCTCGCCGATGGCCTGGAGGCGCTGGACGAGTTGGTCGCCGACGATCTGGTGCGAGTGGAAGCCAGAAGTGTCCGCGTCCGCCCGCGCGGCCGCCTGCTGCTGCGCAATATCGCCGCCTGCTTCGATGCCTACCGACGCCGCGGTGTCAGCGCGCCGCAGTCACGGGCGATCTGATCGGGGTGCGTAGTTTGGGCGTCGCGTGCACTGCTCTGGGCACCGGATCCAGCTTGCCAAGGAGCCTCCAACGACTGAATTCCGTCCGAGGGCTCCCAGTGTCTGGAAGGCCTGTAGCGTCATGTCATTCAGCGCTGGCCCCACGCCGCCAGCGGCGGCACGGGGACGTTGTACGGCCCAGACCCTTATCGCCAGGGACCCTTATTGAGACTTCAGGCGCTGCGTCGGGTCACCCAGCAAGGTCCCACCCACCGTAATGTCGTCGAAGCTGAGCCCTGGGGACTGCATCTGTATGATCGTCTCCAACAGCGCGTCACCGATTCGGATACCTGGTCGACTGGCAAGCGGCAGAAGGCGCTGCGCGAATGCCAAGTCACTTGCCGCCTCGGTCAGGGCACTGGCGCCAACCAACAAGGTCGCACCACCGCCTGGATTCAACAAGAAGCCGTGTGCCAGTGCGTTGTAGCGAGGGTCGACGAAGTAGGTCGCGTAACAACCCCATTGCATCACCGCAAATCGAGCTTGTGGTGCAAACAGCTGGCCCGGCATTACTTGTGCGCCGGTCAACAGACTCTCGCGACTCCAGCTGGTCGGACTGGAGTGTCCGTACCAGCTGAGCAGCCTTCGCCCACTGTTGAGCTCGGCCGCCACTTGGTTGCGAAGTAATGACGCACTGCCGCTCGGGTAATCGTCAAGGCTCAGTGCCAGCGGCGCTTCCCAGGACGAATCCAGGCGCCCGGCCAAGACGGCGAGATCTTCCGCGTACGGGAATCCATTCAGCTCTCGATCGGCGACGAACAATGACCGTCCAGCATTTGATGTTTGGCCATTCGCGAGAATTCTCGCAATCAAGCGATCCAGTTCCACGCCGCTGCGCACCGGCAACCGGCCGATGGCAATTTCCGGCCGTCGATCATCGTCAAGGTCGGCGAGCATGCCGTCCGCAGGAGCGTGTCTGACCACGTCGCTGGTGGGCGTGTAGAAGGTGGGCACAAAGCTAACGGCACCGTGACCAAGCCGATTGGCATAGTCATAGGTGTCGCCACCCACCAGCATCACGTACCGCGTCCCCATTTGCGTCGCAGCCAGCCGCACGTAATCGCGAATCGCCTCTGGACCGTACACACCGCGATTCATCAAGCGCATGACGTCTGCCACATCGACGACCTTGACGCTCAAACCCTCCGCCTGACGGGCCAGAACCAGGGGTGCCAGTCGATCCAGGAAGCTGCCGTGGCTGATGATCAACAACTGCGCCGGACCCGCCAACATGCCGCTCGGCACCGGCAGCGCCGCCTCGATGCCAACCGGAATTGGCGCGGCGCTGACCCGGACTCGGTCGCCAGCTTCCGCCCGATAGACAAATTCCAGCGTGCCGCCCGCCGCGGGCTGCAGGGGCAGCGCCATGACCTGGTCACCGCGCAGCACCCATGCCCGCGGCGTTGCCGTGGCGGGAACCCCGGCAAGACGGTAAGCCGCGCATCCGAGG
>JAIXTI010000199.1 GCA_027484025.1 bacterium | reverse complement strand
GGTTGAGCCGCAAGCGGGCGCCTGTGCCCCATGCGGCCGATCGGGCGCGAGCGGTGCCGTACGCCGAGAACGCCACCGCGATTCCCGCGTCACTGCCGCCAATGCGGACGCGCTGGTTGGTGCCGTCGTCGTCCAGTTGCACCACGAGCTGAAAGGCGTCGCCGTTGCTGACCGTCGCGCCGAACGTGGCGACCGACGTGAGCCCGCCCGCGTTCGTGAACGTCGCCGTGTACGTGTTGCTGCCGCCCGTGATGGCGAGCCGTGCGCCGGTCTGATCGTCGCGGCCGACGTACAGCAGCCCCGCGTTGGCGGTGCCAGCGGTCCCAAGGTCAATCCCTTCGATCAGGTACGTGGACGTGGACGGCAGCACATCCCAGGTGGTGGTCAGATCCTCGGTACTGACGCGGAGTCCCACCGCCGCCGCGCCACTGTAGGTGCGGGGTTCGTACCGTGGCATCGTGTGCCCCACGGTGACCGTCGCGCCCGCGCTGTCGGTGAGCGTCGCCGTGCTGGCGCGCACGAGCGTCCACGGCTGGCCGGTGAGCGCGGTGAGCGAGAGCCGCGACGCTTCCCACTGGTAGCGGGCCAGCGGGCGCAGTTGCGGGACGCCGAGCCGACGGACCGCAGCGGGCGGGATAAAGGGTGCCGTCATCTCACCATCTCCGGTGGTAGGCCACGAGGCCGGTAGGGGTGCCGCTCGTGCTGGTGAGTTCCAGCGTCGGCCATACGGCGGCGTCGGCGTTCGCGTCGGAGGGATCGAGCAGCGGGAAGCGGCCCGACGTCAGCCAGCCCAACCCCGCCGCCGTGCCCGTTTGCAGGACGCCCGCCACGAAGCGATCCAACGTCTGCGCGGCGCAGTCGATGACGAGGGCATCATTCGTCGCGAGCGTGCCCGTGAGGGTGAGCCGCAGCACTTCGGCGCCCGTATGGTCACGCTGCACGATCACGGGGTTCACGACCGACGGCGACGCGCCGTAGAGCCACACGCGCGGCGCGACGGTGTCGGTCCCGAGCGGGCAGGCCGTGCGCGCCGTGCTCAGGCCGTACACCAACGGTTCGCGGTCCATGCGCGACGGGTCCGGGGCGACGAACGAGAGGCCCACGTAGATGACGGGGTTGGCATACGCGCCCGTGTAAAATTCCACCGTCACGCTGTCGCACGTCGCCCGCAGCACACGCCCTGGCAGATCGTCCGTTTCGATTTCCAGCAGGCCACGCAACAGCCGGCGCTTCAGGCTGTCCATGACGGCCTGCCGATTCGCGAGCGACGACGGCCGCACATCGAGGCCGACCGTGATCCGGCGCGGGTCCACGGTGACCACAGAGCCATGAACCCCGCCCGCTTGGGCGAGCGTGACCGTGGACGACTTCGGGAGCGACGGCGCCAGATGCCCGTCGAGCACAAGGATCTGATACACCAGATCCGTGAGCGGCTGTCGATTGATGAGCACTTAGCCCTCGGAGAGTCGGGGAGTGGCCGTCGCGAGTTCCACGTCAATCGCGTCGTCGTCTTTCAGCGACCATGTCAGCCGCGCAATGCGGAACGGCTTGTCCAGATCGAGCGCACCGGAGCGCACGCGGACCAATCCGCCCGCTGTCAGGAGCCGCGCCGGATCATCGGCGAACGGCGCGACGGTGCCGAGCTGCACACGATAGCGTGCGAGGTCGCGCGTGCTGTCGAGCAGATCCTGTGCGCGGTGCCATGCTTGATTCGAGAACGAGCCATCGACGAGCGCGGCGGTTGGGTTGCCGGCGAGATCGGCGTTCGCGTAGACCGTGACGGCCATTGCCCGCAGAAATACGAAGCCGCCGAGGTTCGTGCTCTGGTTGCTGCCGGGGTGCAACGACACGCGCAGTCGGCGCGGGGCGGTTTGGCTGGTGAGCGAGATGCTACTCGGGACGACGACCGTCGCGATACTGAACCCCGGCGAGTACGAGGCCGTCCCAAACACGGGCTGCCCACTCAGCAGCCGCGCGCCCGTGTCCACGTCCCACACGGCATAGAAGCACGACACGTTTTGCGACGGCTCCGCACTCCATGTCGAGAACGCGAAGTGGAACCGCACGCCGTACGAGGTATCCAACGGGTTCGGGTTTTCGACGCGGAAGATCGGCGAGTAGAGCCCAAAGTCGCTGCCGCCGAGATACGTCGCGGGTGCCGCCGTTGCGCCGCCACGAAGTCGCAACACGAGCGGCCCGCCGAATTGCGCGGGCGCGTAGTCGGGGCAGCGTTGCACGGTGATGACGGCGTTGTCCGCGATGCCCGCCGTCGCCGCCCGCAGCGGGATCGTGCCCGTGCCGGTGGCGCTCAAGATGGTTTGCGCCGACGCATAGAGCACCTGCGACGGGAGCGAAAACGTGTCGCCGCTCAGCAGGCGCGTCGCGGTCGGATTCCGGAGCGGGATCGTGCTGCTGCCGCTGCCGGTCGTCGCGGTAACCTCGACCGTCCCGATGACGACGCCTGCCCGGACCCACGTCAGTGTTTCGCCGATGCCGAGCGTTTGCCCGAGCGTGCCCGTGATCGACGGCGT
>JAIXTI010000216.1 GCA_027484025.1 bacterium | reverse complement strand
GCGGGTCCGGACGGTCCAGATGCCGGTTTTCCCGCTGCTGGGATGGTCTCCGAAGGCTGCGGGAGTGCTCCCCGCCGTTCGTTTTTGCCTTTCTCGGGCCTTGTCGGTGGGTCGATCGGAGGGTCAGAAGGGTCCGGAGCGTGTGAAATCGATAAATGTCGGGGAGTCCCCGCCTTAACTGTCGGGCCAAAGCCTTCCTAGATATATCTATCTAGGGTCTTTCTGCGGTGCGCTCCGCGCAGATCATCAAAGACCAGGAAACTCGACCGATACGGCCTAGGTCGGCTGCTGGGATGGGCGCTACGCGCCCACCCTCCCTACGGGCTGGCTACGCCAGCCCTGCTCGGGCCGCACGCGCGGTCCTCTTCAGCAGCCAACCTCCGCCATCTCAAGGCAACACGACCCTGCATCGGTCAGCGACGAAAGGCACTTTCGTCGCTGCTAGGCGTTGCATGAATTGCTGTTTTCTGTAAATCTTCAGATCATCAGAACATGAAAAGTGCAAAACATGATTTGCGCATTTCTCAACCAGAAGGGCGGTGTCGGCAAGACCACGCTCGCGGTCAGCGTGGCGGCGGAACTGGCGCGGCGTGGTGAGCGCGTGTTGCTGATCGATGCAGACCCCCAGGGGTCGGCACTCGACTGGGCAGCCGCACGACAGTCCTCGCCACTCTTCACGGTTGTCGGGTTGCCACGTCCGACCTTGCACCGGGAGGTCAGCGCGTTGGCCAAGGACTATGCCCACGTGGTGATCGACGGTCCCCCACGCGTCACCGAACTGGCGCGCTCGGTGATCATGGCCGCCGACGTGGTGATCGTCCCCGTGCAGCCCAGCCCCTATGACATCTGGGCCGCCGAGGAAGTCGTGAAGTTGATCCGCGAAGCTTCTGTGTACAAAGAAACACAGAAAAGCGCTTTTGTGATTAACCGCAAAGTCGCCAACACGGCCATCGGCCGGGATGTCCGCAGCGCACTCGATGTCTACGAGACCCAGGTGCTCGACGCGACGGTGACTCAGCGCGTGGTGTTCGCGGAGGCTGCCGCCACGGGGCGGGCAGTCTTCGAAATTGACCCTGATGGACTGGCCGCTTCCGAGGTTGCGGCCCTGGTTGCCGAGATCAAGGAGATGCTGCGATGAGCAAGAAAGTGAGCTTTGGAGCCCGACCATCGACCACCGCCAAGCCACCTGCTGCTGACGCCTGGGTCGCGGAGCGTGCTGCTTCGCCCGTATCGGCACCGATGAAGCGACTGACACTCGACATCCCGGCGGATCTCCACCGAGCGATCAAGACTGCCTGTGCATCGCGGGGCACCAAGATCGTCGACGAATTGCGAGAACTACTCGTACAGAAATACGGAAATCCTTGAATCCGTAAATCTGCTGAAGCCAAGCATCAGGCGGCCCTGGACGGATTCGACGCAGGTTCTCCAGGTGTGGCCTGCTGCAAGGCTTCGACCATGCGGGTTTGCCAGCCTGGCCCCGTTGCCTTCCAACGTGACACCAGGTCCGGCGGAATGCGCAGCTGCACCTTCACCTTTGGCGGCCTTTTGCCGGGACCTCGGCGGCGTGGCGTTGTGCCGATCACCACGCCACCGCGCTTCATGATGGCGCCTTCCCAATCGGCCGCCGTGGTGAACGGGCTATCTTCGTCATAGACGATGTCTTCGTCCTGCATCGCCTTGACCCGCTCCCAATCCGAACGGTCTTCAGCGAGGGCGGGGATACTGGCTCCAGTAGTAGTTCGCTTCATGCTTGTTCGCCTTGCGAATGCTGATGATGTGGTCCGCGTCACCGTGCGGCGTGTGGACCATGAAGACCACCATGCCGTTCCACATGCCCAGGGTCTGCAGCCGAACTTCGCCATAGGCCTCACGGGCATCCTCGATGGTCAACGTGGTCCCGGCCAACACCGACTCCGCGATTGCCAGGTCCAGGCCATGCTTCTGCAGGTTGGCCTCACGCTTGGCCGGGTCATACGTGATCATCGGCAAATTGTACTCCCGATATGCAAGACAAAATGTCACCCCGATTTGGGCGGTAGGTTCGTCTCAGCGGGTCTGTTCGGGCATCCGCCACCCGTAGAGGCCGTTGGATGCAGGCTTCGGGTAACACCAGCCCTTCTCGACTTCCCATCCCGGCCTGTCGCACTTCGCCAGACTGGAGAGGCTGCCCGCCTGTGCGAAGCGATAGGCCAGACGGCCCTCCGGCGTGTTGGCCCATGCCGCCGTTGCCTTCTCGTCCTTGGCCTCGTTGTATCCCGTGCTGTAGCCCAAGTTGTAGCCGGCGTCGTTGCCACTGCGGAACGCGTACCACCAGCTCCCGGCGAAGGTCAGGGTGATCACTGCCACCGCTGTCACGATCCACTGCGCCTGTTGCTTGTGTGCGGTGCTCTCCGCCACGCGCTGCGCAGTCTCGGTGACGGCTTTCGCCAGGTCTTCCTTCGCGGCTTCCGACGATGCTTTCACGGCAGCATCCGCGGTCGCCTTGATGTTGCTCAGGACGTCGCTGGCGGCTCGCGCGATCTCCTGCGGAAATTTCTCGTACTGGCCCTGGTAGTGCTGCAGGGCCATGAGGACCAGCCAGAGCGCGTCGTTGTTCTTCAGCCCGAGGGCATCCCGAACCCGATATAGCTCCTGCCGCTCCGCATCACTGGGTTGTCGACCGAGCAGCCTGGCAAAGCTGTCATCCAGGTCATGCATGGATCACGGTCTCCAGCATCTTCCGGACCTCGTTCCGCCACCGGGTGAGTTCTGCCCGATTGCCGATCGGCATGTCCTGGCGTGCTGCGGCAATGCTCATTCGCTTGCTGTAGAGGTCATCGCTGACCCGGTCGGCGAGGTCGGGGAAGGTCAGTGACTTTCCGCCGCGTTCCTCGACGGTGGTACGGAGTTTGGAGCCGTTGTAAAGCTCGAACTTCGATTCCTCGCCGAAGTAGGCATTGCGCACGACGTGGACCTCGGCGTTCGGGATGGCCTGCATGAAGTCCTTGAGCAGTTCGAGGCTGTCGCGCTGCCGGTTGATCACCCAGAGCGTGACCAGCTTCCGCTGGAGTTCCGCCAGCGTGCTGCTGAGTGTTTCGCCGTGGGCGCTCACACCCTTGTTGTTTCGGGCAGCGGTGTTGATGACCACCACGTGGTCCGGCTTGCTATCGCAGTCGTTCACCAGCTGGATCCAGCCATCGGCTTCATCCAGATTGAGCCATTTCGCGTCGACGCTGTCCTTGTAGGTCTTCCAGACGTCGGGGTTCGAGGTGTCCGATTCGACCAGGAGGACGCTTTCGCCACGCTCCATCAGGAAGTCGATGGTGGCCATGGTCAGGAGGGACTTGCCGACGCCGCCCTTGCTGCCGCCGATCAGGTAGATGCTTTTCGCCACGGGTGTTCCTCAGATGTCGTCGCTGTCCGGCTTCGGCGCGAAGGTCGCCTTGGCGGGATCCGTTGGCTTGGCAGCCTCGACCGTGGGTGTCTCTGCTTTCGCTTTCGATGTGGCTTTCTTCTCTGGCTTTGCTCTCTGCAGGTAGCTCTTGAGCGTCGGGGTTGCGACGCTGATGCCTTCGCCGCGCAAGGTTTCGGAGATCTGTTCGAGCGTGTATCCGCGCTTTTGGAGGGCGATGATTTCCTTGGAGAGCACGCGCACGGCATCTTGCTTGCTGTGGTTGGGCTTTTTCTTATCGACGGCAGGCATCTGACGAAGCTTGGCGGCGATCGCTTCGAGTTGCTCGGAGGTGTACTTCATGGGAGTGGCTGCTGCTAATGGTGATGGGGGTCGGCAGGATAGGGTGGTCTGAAGATGGTTGCAAAGTGTTTCGGCCGGTCCTAAGCTGCGTGCAAATCACAGAGCTTGAAGACGTAACAGGATGCGTCTTGTCACACACACGCTACGCACGTGTCCGCCAAGACGGGTCCCGTTCGGCGCTACGCTACTCACAGTCCCCAGACCCGCCATCGCAGGAGCCTCGATGCCGTTCAAGACCCAAGGCGAAGCGCCGCTGGATGCAGTGATCAACGTACGGCTGACGGTGGCGGAGAAGTCGCAGCTGAAGGAGGACGCGGACCTGGCGGGCCTGAGCATGTCCGAGTTGGTGCGTCGCCGGTACGTCGGGAAGCCGATCCTGGCGAACGCAGATGCGGTGATGCTGAAGGAGTTGCGTCGGCTAGGTGGACTGCTGAAGCACGTGCACCAGTCGAGCAACGGGGTGTACAGCAAGGACACGGCGGGTGCCCTGATGGCGCTGAAGACGTACCTGGAGCAGCTGAGCCGTGATCGTTAAGAAGGTGTCGCGATCGAGGACGAAGCACAAGGCGTCGAGCATTCGGGCGCTGACCGACTACATCCGGGATCCCCGGAACCAGAACCCGGACGAGAAGGTGCTGTACGCCAACGGTCGAGGCTTCCTGTGCGACAGCCACGAGGCGCAGCGCGAAGAGATGGTTGCGCTGGCGTCGGAGTCGGTGCGGAGCAAGGACCCGGTGAACCACTACATCCTGAGTTGGCGGGAGGGTGAGCAGCCAAGTCCGGAGCAGGTGGAAGCGGCGGTGAGTATCTTCCTGGAGGAACTGGGCTGGAAGGAGCATCAGGCGATCTACGGGCTGCACAAGGACACCGACAACATTCACCTGCATCTGGCGGTCAACCGGGTGCATCCGGAGACGCTGAAGGTGGTCGAGATCAACCGGGGCTTCGACATCGAGATGGCGCACATGGCGATTGCGCGGATCGAGCATGCGCAGGGCTGGCAGCGTGAGCAGAATGGTCGCTACCACGTGCTGGAGAACGGGGAGCTGGGTCGAGGACCGTACGATCCGGAGGCGCCCCGTCGTCCGTCGCAGCAGAAGCAGGACATGGAGAACCGGACCGGCGAGAAGTCGGCGCATCGGGTGGCGATTGAGGATGGCGCGGCCATCCTGCGGAACGCCCAGAGCTGGGCGGCGCTGCATGCGGCATTGGCGGCGCAGGGGATGCGGTACGAGCGGACCGGCAGCGGTGCGACGGTGTTCGTGGGGGATGTCGGGGTGAAGGCCAGCGACGTCGACCGGGCTGCGAGTCTGTCCAAGCTGCAGCAGCGGCTCGGGGTGTATCGGCCTGCGTCGCAGCAGCCCCTGGTCGAGCGGGCACCGGAGCCGATCCGGCCGGATGTGCCGGGATGGGAGGACTACATCACCGGTCGCCGGGCGCACTACGCCGAGAAGCAGGCGACGAAGGTGGAGCAGGATCAGCGGCAGGAGAAGGAACGGAAGCTGTTGCAGGTGCAGCAGCAGGCCCGTCGTCGTGAGCTGATGCCGGGCGACTGGACGGGAAATGGGGTGGCCTTGAACGCGATGCGCAGCGTGATTGCTGCCGAGCAGGCGGCTGAGAAAGCAGCGCTGAAGGAGCGGCATCAGCGGGAGCGTGAGCAGCTGCGGCAGCGGTTTCGTCCGTATCCGGACCTGGAGTCCTGGCAGCGGATGCAGGGTCGTCCGGGGCTGGCCGACCAGTGGCGGCATCGGGCGAGTGAGCCGCAGGGCATCGAGGGCGAGGGTGACGAGAGGCCGATGCCGCGGGACATCCGGGCCTATCGTGCGGAGATCGTGGGCCCCCAGGTGCACTACCGCCGGCGGGACGAGGTCGGGGTGTCGTTCGTGGACCGGGGTCGGCGGATCGACATTCATGACTGGCGGAACCGAGACAGCACGGTGGCCGCCCTGCAGCTGGCGGCGCAGAAGTGGGGCAGCTTCACGGTGACGGGGAATGCTGAGTACCAGGCGATGTGCGCGACGCTGGCGGCGGAACACGGATTCCAGATCCGGAACCCGGAACTCCAGGGACGCATCCAGCAGGAGCGGGAGCGGCTGGCGGCGGTTCGGGCTGAAGCGCTGAAGTCCGAGCCGCTGAAGCAGTTCGAGCGGTACGCGGCAGCGGTGGGTGCGGAGCGTTATCGGGTGTCGAGCATTCGGACCTGGGAGAACGGTCGCCGGCAGATCTTCCTGCTCGACCCACGCGAGGGGCTGACGCCGGCCGAGGTTGCGCAGCGCATGCCCGAGATCCAGCGGCTGCAGCGTCGAGGGGAGTGCCTGCACTACACGCCGCTTTCGGCGGCGACGCACCACGTCCTGATCGGCGATCTGAGTCGGGAACGGCTGGATCGGCTGCTGCAGGATGGCTACCAGCCGGCGGTGGTTCTGGAATCGAGCCCCAGCACGCATCAGGCCCTGCTGACGGTGCCGAAGCTGGGGACGGCCCACGACCCGGTGGTGGGCCAGCGGCTGAGCGAGGTGCTCAACCGCGAGTATGGGGATCCGACACGATCAGGGGCGTTCCAGCCGCATCCGGCGCTGGGCTACGAGAACCGGGCGCCGCAGCATCGGCGAGAGGACGGCAGCGCTCCGGAAGTGAGGTTGGTGCAGGCCGAGCCAGTGGTATGCACGAAGGCGCTGGCCCTGTCCCGGCAGCTCGATGCGGAGCAATCCGCCTCGAAGGTGGAAGAGCGCCCGGCTCCGCCGGCGCTGGAGATCGGCAGCAGGGATGTGGTCGAGGTCTACCAGCGGCACTACCGCGATGTGGTGCAGCGGCAGTCCGGCCCGCTGGACCTCTCGCGGGTGGACGCCATGATTGCCGTTCGGATGCGGGTGACGGGTCATGGGCAGACTGCCATCGAGAGGGCGATTCGCCAGGGTGCGCCGGCGATTCGCCCGACTGCCGAGCGGCGCGACTGGGACGACTACGCCCAGCGCACGGCCCGGTATGCCTACAGCGCGGCTGCGGATCGGCAGGTTGTTGATCTGGAGAAGTACCGGGAGCCGTGGGCGAGGTTGGAGGGTCGGGAGGTTCGTGATCGTTCTGGTGAATTGGGTCGCTGAGGTTATTTGAGGGAACCCAACGCATTCCCGATCACCAACGCCGTCGTGTAGCAAGCCAGCTGGTTCTGATCTGTCTGCGGCTCATGGAGAGCCTATGCTCATGCTCGGCAGGTTGATCAGGCTCGCTGGCGTATCGCGGTCGTAGAAATCGTACTTGTCCGTCACGACATTTCGCCAAGGTCTCCGGCATCTTCCTTCATTGGCGCACCTTGAGTCGCAGCGCATTGGCAACCACCGAGACTGACGACAGGCTCATCGCCAGCGCGGCAATCATGGGGCTGAGCAGCAAACCGAACGCTGGGTACAACACGCCGGCGGCGATCGGCACGCCAAGGGCGTTGTAGAGGAAAGCGAATGTCAGGTTTTGCTTCATGTTGGCGACGGTCTGCTGCGATATCTGACGGGCGCGCAGAATGCCGTTGAGATCACCTTTCACCAGCGTCACCTGGGCACTCGACATGGCGACATCGGTGCCAGTGCCCATGGCGATGCCCACATCCGCCGCGGCGAGCGCGGGTGCATCGTTGATGCCGTCACCAGCCATCGCCACTTTGCGGCCCTCGCGTTTCAATCGGGCCACCAGTTCCGCCTTGTCCTGTGGTCGCACTTCGCCGTGTACTTCATCGATGCCCAACTGCTTGGCGACTGCTTCAGCAGTGGTCTTGCCGTCGCCCGTCCATCACGATGCGCAATCCGGCGGCGTGCAGAGCGGCAATCGCGCCCGGGGTACTGGACTTGAGCGGATCAGCCACCGCGACCAATCCCGCAGCCTTGCCGTCCACCGCCAGGAACATGGCACTGGCGCCGAGGGCACGCAGTCGCTCAGCCGCTTCGCTCAGGCTGTCGACGCTGACGCCCAGTTCGGTCATCAGCGCGGTGTTGCCGAGCGCGAGGCGCTGCGTGCCGATCCGGCCACGCACACCGATGCCGGTGGACGACTCGAACTCCTCGGCCGTCTCCAACTCCAGGTTGCGCTTGCGCGCCTCAGCAACGATCGCCTCAGCCAGGGGATGTTCGCTGCCGAGATCGAGACTCGCCGCCAGCCGCAGAACTTCGTCGGCTGCAATTCCCACCACCGCCACCACTTCGCGGAACGCGGGTTTGCCCTGCGTTAGCGTGGCGGACTGGCAGAGGCAATCGATCGGCGAGCGACCAGGCGCCGTCCTCCGGCCCCAATCCGAGGAGGTTGCCGAACGCCAAGCGCTCGCGAAGTGCCTCGGCACGCGAACGCGCCGCATCGATCTTGGCTTGGCTGGCGACCGCCTGTTCGCGCTTGAGCTGCAGCTCGCTGATGTTGCCGGCATCGAAGAAGCGCTGGGCGAGCTCCGCTGCCGCATCGGCGCCATCGGCCACGGCGGCCCGCATGTCAGCGACCTGCTGAAGCTCAGGAGGGACTCGCCATTGGAAGACACCCAACGATCCCAAAGGCCTGCGAAGAGCATTAGAGGATCGCTGGTGGGCGCGACGTACCAAGGTTGCTTGCTTTTGCCTTTCCCGACCCATTCGTAGTAGCCGCCCGCAGGGACGACGCAGTGACGACGTCCGAACAGATGCCGAAAAGTGGGTCGCACCGCGACAGACTCAACGCGCGCATTGAAGGTCGCGATCCCCGACGGCAACACCTTCGACCATCCGGGGACGAGCCCCCAGCGCATGCACCCAACTTTTCCACCTCCCGCACCGTCCGAGGCGATGACCCATGCCGACTGCGTAGGCGCGATGTTGTATCGGGCCTCTAGGGGCTCATCCGGGACGGTCAAGGAAAGCGGCTGGCTGAAGGCCCAAACTTCCGACCACGGTACTGCCTGAGTGAATCGTCCACACATGACGTCAGCCTAGGCTCGATAGGCGGCCGGGAACAGCTTCATGCGCCGTCTTCGCGATCCGCCGCCAAGTTCCGCTCTCGATGGGTTCTCCTTCGCCCCTTGATGTACTCGGAGCTCACCATCTCCTCAGGTTCGAGTGGATGCATGGCGTTGACGAAATCCGCGAGGCATCCATCGGTCAGATGGAAGTCTCTCGGAAACAGCATCGGGGAGCTCACGTGTGCTTCGTCGAGGATCGCCAACAGCGCTATCACTACGTCGGATTTCGACGGCCGCTTGCTCGCGGTCGCAGCGTCCGTCAGTGGATCCGTGGCAGATTGACCTTGCCCCTGAATTCCGTATCCCATAACCGGCTTCATGGGCTCGCGTGCCGGGGTTGATGGGCCCGCCAGTTGTCTTCGAACTGCATCGGGCTGACGTAGGCCAGCGTCGAGTGCAGTCGGGTTCGGTTGTACCAGAGGATCCAGTCGACGACGGCATCCTTTGCTTGGCGCCGGGTCCCGAATCGCTGTCCGTGCAGCCGCTCCACCTTCAGGGATCCGAACAGTGTCTCGCTGCAGGCGTTGTCCCAGCAATTGCCCCGACGACTCATCGAGGCGGTGATGCCGTACTTGGTGAGCGCTTCGCGGTAGTCCTTGCTGGCGTATTGACTGCCCCGGTCGCTGTGGAAGATCAGCCCGGCCTCCTTGTCCGGATGACGCTTGAACCAGGCCATCCGCAGGGCGTCGATGGCGATGTCGCGGGTCATGTCGGACCGCAGGCTCCAGCCGATCACCTGGCGGCTGAAGAGGTCGATGATCACCGCCAGAAACAACCAGCCTTCAGTGGTGGCGATGTAGGTGATGTCGCCCACCCAGGCCTTGTCCGGCTCGGCCACGGTGAACTGCCGATCGAGCAGATTGGGCGCGATCGGCAGGTCATGCTTGCTGTCGGTGGTGACCTTGAAGCGACGCCTGCCCTTGGCGCGGATGCCATGAAGCTGCATCAGCTTCTGCACCCGCTGCTTGCCAACGCGGACGCCCCGGGCCCGCAGCGCTCTCCAGATCCGCGGCCAGCCGTAGCCGCCGTGCGTTTCGGCGTGGAGGGCCTTGATGTGCACCAGCAGCGCCTCGTCACTCAGGTGCCGGCACGGCGCCTCGCTGGCCCGGCGCCCCACGTGCTCGTGGTAGCCGGCTACGCTGACCTCCAGCACCCGGCACTGCACTGTGATCGGCCACACGCGCCGGTGGCGCTGGATAAAGGCGTACTTCACTTCGCTGCCTTTGCGAAGTACGCCGTCGCTTTTCCCAGGATGTCGCGCTCCATCTTCACGCGCGCCAACTCCGCCCGCAGCCGGCTGATCTCCATCTGCTCGGCACTCACGACCTTGCTGTCTGCACCCTGGAGCTTGCCCGCCCGCTGGGCCTTGACCCAGTTGAACAGCGTCTGGTCCACCACGCCCAGCGTTCGCGCTGCCGCTGCGATGCTCTGTCCACCCTCGACCAGCCGCACCGCTTCCTGCTTGAACTCCTGCGTGTAACGCGCCCGCGCTGCCTTCGCCTTCTTGGTCTTCGTCGTCATTTCCGATCTCCTTGCTTCGATTGGATCACTTC